>JANNCZ010000656.1:0-15302 GCA_031387185.1 Burkholderiales bacterium | reverse complement strand
TCGCGCCCCGATCAACCTTCGGTGGGCGCCGGCGAAGCGGCACACGGCCCGGTGGCAGCGGCAATTGGCAATGCGGTGTTCAACGCCATTGGGGTGCGTGTGCGCGATATGCCGATGACACCGGAGCGAAGTGTTGCCGCGATGGCATAAGCTGGAGAGGCGCTTCTGCCAACGGTTTCAGGCACTATCGTCGCGCAGACCTTGCAAGCGCGGCATGCAGACCAGCATTGATGTGCCAGCTCAAATTGCGCACTGTCCCTTCGGCTTTTGTTCAAAGTCCGCTGCTATACTAATCGCCATGAGTTCCACCAAACTTTCCCACACCAACCCGTATCTGCGCGACCGCGCCGCGCGTGAGCGCGGCGTGTTCGCCTCCGTTGCCAGCTCGTCCGCTATCGAGGGCATCCATGCTCCGTTCAAGAATGCCAGCCTCTCCGGAAAGTTTGTCTCAATCGGCGGCAAGGCAACCCCGGGCAATTCCATCACCCGCGCAAAGCGCTAGCCGCGCAGTCGCACGGTGCGGTCAATCACCGCACGAAACACCGCTGCAATCGGCCGATAGTCCCGCCTCACCGCCGCGTGAATCGCCGCGATATAACGGCGCTTGGCCGCGCCCCGAATCCCGCTGAAATCGAGCATGGGCAACCCGGCCTGCAAGCCCATCAGCGAGGCCAGCAAACGTGCGCAGCGCCCGTTACCCTCACGAAACGGATGAATAAAGATGAGTTCGGCATGCACTGTGCCCAGCGCCAGGGCTTGCGAATCGGCATCCACGAACCGGCAAGGCGTGAACTGGCGCAACAACCCGCGCTCGAACAATTGCATTTGTGACGGCACCTGCCCGGCCGCCGCAAACGGAAAACCGTCCTTCATCATATTCACCTGCCGGTACTCACCGGCCCAGGCGTAAATACCGCCAAGCCACAAGCGATGTATGCCGCAAATGGCGGCAGCAGTGAAGCGCTGGTCTACATCAGTCTGATCGATCACACGATTGGTAGCGCCCAGCAAAGCCTCCGATTCCGCCTGCGCCATGCCTCGCACCGAATGAATGCCGCGCAAGTTGCGCAACACTCGCCCACGCGACCCTGGCTCAAACTCTGCATCAGCACCCTCGGCCTGGTACCGGTCGCGCAGCGCGGCCATTACAAGTCCCGTCTCAGATTTGGCCATCCAGATTCGAGTGGCTTTTGCAGGAGCACCAAGCCCGAGTCGATAGATTTTTCGAGGCCCGCTTCGTCTGCGAGCAGCGTACCCATCATATCCATCTCCTGGCTGACGTATCAAACGCGATGGAAAAAATGTAGCAACGCCATTTCCCGGCACTGCCCCATCATCAATGCGCCGCCAAACCTTCCTTGGTATACCCCGCCACCCTCTTGTAGCCATCGGTGATGGCCGTCAACTCCGCCGCGCTGATGACGTCTTCAATGCGCTCGAACGGCTTGTCGCCAATGCGCTCGTAGACCACGCGGATGATGGCGTCAGGCGGATTGCTGCGGTTGGTGAGCACGACGTTGGAGGTCGCTTGCAGGCGTTTGGCTTCGTAATCTTTGAGGGCCTGCGCAACGCCGGTTGCGGCCAGGCAATCGGCCAGGGTGCGCGCATCGATGATTGATTGCCCCGCGCCATTCGAGCCGCGCGGCACCATCGGATGGGCGGCGTCGCCGAGCAGGGTGACGCGCCCTTGTGTCCACCATGGCAGCGGGTCTTGGTCAATCATGGGGAATTCGAGCACGGCATCCGCCGCGCGAATCATGGCCGGCACGTCGAGCCAGTCGAACTTCCAGCTCTCGAAGATGCCGATGAAATCATCCAGGCTGCCTGCGCGGTTCCAGTCGCGTTTTTTGTAATGCGGTGTTTCTATTTCGGCCACCCAGTTCATCAACTGCGTACCATCATCGAAGTTGCGGATCGGGTAGATCACCATCTTGCCGTGAGTGAGCCAGCCGGCGCGCACCATCGACGCGCCCGACAACACCGGCTTCATGCGCGTGACGCCGCGCCACATGTTGACGCCGGCGTAACGCGGCTCGCCTTCTCCGGGATGCAGTTGCTTGCGGATGACGGAGTGCAGGCCTTCGCACGCAATTGCGGCGCTGCCTTGTTGCACCGGGCGTACTGCGCCGGTGGTGAAGTCATCAAATGCAACCGTGACACCGCTTGCATCTTGCGTGAAGCCGGTGCAGCGCCAACCCAAGTGAATCCGCTCTGTGCCGAGGCGTGCACGCGCGGCGTCGAGCAGCACGGTGTACAGGTCACCACGATGAATCGAGAACTGCGGATGGGCATAGCCGGCAAAGCGCCCGAGTGGCTCGCTGTGAATCAATTGGCCGAAGCGGTTGAAGAACGAGGCATCGTGCGTGGTGATGCCGACGCGCGTGAGCGCCTGTTCCAGGCCAAGTTGCGCCAACTCCTGTGAGGCGTGCGGCAAAATGTTGATGCCGACGCCGACCGCTTTCGGATCGGCCACCGCCTCGAACACGCGGCAGGGAATGCCGCGCGCATGCAGTGCCAACGCAAAGGTCAGGCCACCTACGCCGCCACCGATGATGAGGATGTCTTGCTGGTTGGCCGGCATGATGGCTGGCGCGGAAAATATTTCGGGATTTATTTCGGCGCAGCCGCGCGGTTGATCTTGAGCTGCGCCTCAACCAGCGCAACCACTTCATCGACCACTGCCGACTGCTTGCCTTTTTTCGCTGCGATGGTCTGCACCAGACGGTCAACACGTTCGATAAACGGCGCGCCGCCATAGAGCGCACGCGCGGCCGACGATGGGCTGCCGAGGCCGTTGGCCGCCGCTGCGTATTTCTCAAACGGCACCAGGTCTTTCTCCGCGGCGCCGAGTGACTTGCACAAGTCCGCTACCCAGTTATAGGTCTCGCCTGTGGCCTTGATATCCGAATGTACGGCATCCTTGATCGGGCGCATGCCATCCTTGTGTACGCAGCGGTAGTTGCCGGCCAGCAGCATGCTCCACTTGGCGAGGGGCACAAACACCGAGTCATACACTTTGAGTTTCACTGGCAATTCGATCAAGCCGTTGCCGGTGTTCCCAACGGTGCCGCTGCCGGCGTCAAAGCGCACCGCCTCAATGTCGCGTTCGAGATCACGCAGCATGGCGGTGTGTGCGTCCGAGACGAAGCGGGCGGCCTTGAAGTTGGTGGGCAGGCGCACTTGCAACACGTTGGTGCCTTCTTCGGGCGGGCGGAAGGCTTGCGGATCAGGGCTGCACAGCGTAAGGAAGTCGGGATCGAAGCTGTCCCACACGGTAGCATCGGCGTAGCAATCGCGATAGTCGTTGGCGTTGAGACCGGGGATGCGCGCGAGATAGGGCAGCGGCGGCATGTTCATGATCGACATCGCCGGGGTTTTGGTCTTGGCGATCTTGTCGAGCAACTCGCGCACACCGGCCGAGCGGTATTGCGGCTCCTGCATCGCCAGCACGGCGAGGTCAAAGTCAGTGGGGTTGACATCGGCAGGCGTAGCCGCAGTGATTTTGCCCGGCAATTTGCGCGAGTCGATTTCGGTCAGGCCGTCGCGGCCCTTGATCGGCATGCGCACGCGCGTGCCTTCACGATTCACCAGTTCCGCCTCGGCCGGCAGGCAGACCATCTTCGCGTCGTGGCCTGCGAGCGCCAGCTTGGTTGCGAGCAGCGAGCCGTAAGAAGCGCCCAGAATCAGAATTTTGTATTTTTTTGTCATCTCGTTCTCCTTTGTTGTTCAGGCCATGCAACCGGCTGCGCATTGTAGGGTTGCAGGGGTGCGCAGGAATTGCTTTTCGTCAACCGTTCGGGTGATTCGATGTTGCAATGCACACCCGCGCGCGCTTCATGTTGGCTGTGGCACCGCAGCGCTGCGCTGCGCTGCCGCAACGCCGCATTGACGCGCGGCATCGTCTTCTTCAGCGAAGCGCTTGAAGATAACGTGGCGCTTGGACAGCTTCATCTTGGTGAGCATCTGCTTGTAGTAATAGCGGTAGGGGCTGATGCCGAAGATGAAGCGGCCCTTCGCGAGATGATCGAACATCGCCGCATGCGCCGCCACCAGCGTGGGGTGTGCTTGCGACAGGTTGGAGGTGCCGGTGCCGAGCTTGATCTGCTTCGTTTCGCTGATCAGCGTGGCGAGAAAGATGAAGCTGTTGGTGACGTTCTCGGCCTGATCGGTGAGGTGTTCGCCGACAAAGGCATCGTAAAAGCCGAGTTGGTCCGCAAGGATGATGGCGTCGCGATCCTCCTGCAAGGTATCGAGCGGGTTGCGCTCAATGGTGTGCAAGGGCATGGTGAAGTAGCCGAGACGCATGATTCGATTCTGCCGGTGAGATGGGGCGATGCGCGTGACAACGCGCCGCTATACTGGACGCTAATTTAGCATTTGATAAGCAGGAGAAAAGCCATGCCCTCACCACAACCCACATCCACCGTTGGCGTCATTGGGCTGGGCATCATGGGCGGCATGATGGCCGAGACGCTGCGCGGGCACGGCTACGACGTGACCGGCTACGACGTCGCGCCCGCTGCGCGCAAGCGCCTGGCGAAATGCGGCGGACGGCCCCTCGCGTCGGCCGCTGCGGTGGCGGCATCTGCCGACATCATCATCATTTCGCTCGCCAGCAGTGCGGCGCTGGCGGTGGTGACGCGCGAGTTGGCGGACGCCGCACTTCTGCGACGCGATGCGAAGGCCGAAACAAAAGGCGCGGCGAAACGCACGAGCGCGAGCAGCGATCCGGCCAGCCGCAAGTCGCCCTCCGCCAGCCGCATCGTGATCGAGACCAGCACTCTGCCGCTAGCCGACAAGGAGGCCGCCGCTGCTGCGTTGAAGCGCGCCGGCATCATCACACTCGATTGCCCGATCAGCGGCACCGCAGCGCGCATGAGAGAGCGCGCGTGGACCATTTTTCTTTCAGGCGAGCGCGCCGCGTGCAAGCGCGCTGAGCCGGTACTCAAGGCCTTCACCGACAACCTGCCCAACGTCGGCGCGTTCGGCAATGGCACCAAACTCAAATTCTCCGCCAATCATCTGGTCGCGATTTACAACGTCGCCTACGCCGAGTCCGTCACACTGGCGCGCAAGATGGGCCTTGACCCACGCGAGATGCTCAAACTGTTCGGCCCCAGCGCCGTGCTCGGCACCGGCGTCATGCGCCTGCGCATGCCTTTCATGATCGAGCGCAAATACACACCGCCGACCATGAAAATCGAAGTCTGGCAAAAAGACATGCAGGTGATCGGCGACATGGCCAAGTCGGTCAATTGCCCGACACCGCTGTTCTCGGCCTGCGTGCCGGTCTACAACGCCGCGATGGCGCAGGGACTGGCGCTGGAAGACACGGCTTCGACGGCGGAGGTGTTGGGAGCGATGGCGGGGATTGCGCCGGTGAGGCAGACCGGCAAATGCGTGCCCGCTCGCGTACCTAAAAAAATGGCGAAAGACGGCTGAGCGCGGGTCGGTCAACTCGAAGCCCGTTTCACACAGGGACCACAACTGGATCCTGCGGACAGAAGCGTGATGGCACACGACGTGCGCGCCGTCCGTACACAACTTGGCTGCGCACGCGGAAAAAGCTGTTCTGCGGGGGTCCCTATCGAGAACGTTGATTGGGGGCTGGCCGGAAGCGCAATGACGGCGGCCTGAAAGTGTTGGTGGGAGCGCTTCTTGCAGGGTATTGATACAACACTTGCTATCGGGGAATGCTCAGGTGGTATGATTTCACTCATGAAAGCGCTGCAAATCCACCCCGCCCGCCGCGTCGAAAAAGCACCGGCCAAGCCAGCCACGTCAGCCTCTGCCCCTGCCGTCAACACCGGCGAGAGCGCGGCAACGCTGGATGCATTTGCGGCGATCCACCGCAGCAAACGTTTCACTGCGGCATCCGCGCATCAAGCCTTCGCTGGCGTCAAACGCAAAAAATAGTCTGGTGGCAAGCGCCAGTTTGCTCCGACTCACCCGTGTCCTTGCTGCAGCGCTTGACGCTGAGAGTGGCACTGCACAACGCCTGCTGATTGACTCCTTCCAAAACTGGAAGTGCGGCGATGAATACGGGCACTACCTGTTCGGCAAAGACTCAGCGTATGCCGAACCGTCAGTTGATGGCAACCCCTATCTGCTGCGCCATGTCCATCTCGCGCCGTTAAGCGATCAGTACCAACTCAATCGCTGGAACAGCGCATGGCAACGGCGCTCACGCAAAACCAGCGACAGAGTCCTCGTCTACGTCGAGCGCATTGCGGCGAATAGGACAAGCTATCTGCTGATCTACATCTTGCCTGAGCCCGAGGCACACGCAATCGCAGCCATGAAAACACAGGAGCACCGCGAATTGATGGAAGGCTTCGCAAATGTCGCGGCGGCGTTTTTGGATAGCGGCGAGGTGATTGCCTGACTTTCTGGAGATTGCGAGGAATCGCTGATGGCGTTTACTCAGAAGTACTCAGAAGTCTTGACGCTTCAGAGTAGATTTCAGAGTATCGGTACGTGCGGCGCGGATCCAGACACTTGACCGCGTTTTCAACGCAAATCAAGTTGAAGGATTAAAGAGGATTAAAGGGGTACGGCTCGATTAAATTTCCAAGCAGAAGCTGAATCGCCTCCCTTACCCCTACTTCGTCGGTGTCTTTTTAACGGCTTTCTTGACAGGCTTCTTCCCCGTCTTCGCCGCCAGCCGCTTCTCCGCCTTCTCAATATCCGGCCAAGCCTCACGCACCGTCTTGTAGGCATCCAGCGCCGCAGGCCCGCCGCAATAGAGGAAGGAGTGCAGAATCAGCTCGCGCAGTTCGACGCGTGTGACGCCATTGCGGACCGCGCCGCGCAGATGGATGCGAATCTCGTTGGGCCGGTTCAATGCGATGCAGATTGCCAGCGTGAGCAGGCTGCGCTCGCGCAGCGTCAGGCCGGGGCGCGTCCACACTTTGCCCCAGGCCATTTCGGTGGCGATTTCCTGGAACGGCATGTTGATGTCGTCCGAATTGTTGAACGCGCCAGCCACGTAGTCGGGGCCGAGCACTTTGCTGCGCATTGCTACACCGTCGAGGAATCCCTGACTGGGTGCTGCGCGTTTTGCTGCGCCGCTCGTCTTTTTCTTGACTGCCTTGCCTGCTGCTTTGCTTGCCATGTCACTCCCCTTGGTTGGTGTTGCTTGATGTCAATTCAATCCACTTTGATATTGGCCGAGCGCACCACGGCGCCCCACTTGTCATTCTCGGCCTTGATGTAGGCCGCGAATTGCTCGGGCGTGTCGCCCACCGGTATCGCGCCCTGCGAGATGAGGCGCTCGGCGACATCTTTTTGCTTGAGCACTTCGACGATCTCGCGATTGAGGCGCGCGACGATGTCTTTCGGCGTCGCGGCCGGCGCGAGGATGCCGGCCCATGAGTAGGCTTCGTAGCCGGGCACGCCGGATTCGGCGATGGTGGGGATCTCCGGCAGCGACGGCACGCGCTTGGCGCTGCCGACGGCAATCGCGTTCAGTTGCCCTTGCTTGACATGCGGCAACACCGAGGGGATGCTGCTGTAGAGCATCTGCACCTGACCCGCGATCAAGTCGGTCAGCGCCGGGCCTTGGCCTTTGTAGGGCACGTGCACCGTCTTGACGCCGGCGAGGTTGTTGAACAATTCACCGGCGAGATGGCCCGAGTTGCCGCTGCCGGGTGACGAGTAGTGCAGTGTGCCGGGCTTGGCTTTGGCGAGCGCGACCAGGTCGCGCGTGGTCTTGGCCGCGACCGACGGGTGCGTGACCAGCATCAACGGGAAATTGGCCACGTTGGCAATGGCAGCGAAATCCTTGATGGGATCGTACGGCAGCTTGTCGTACAAAAACGGATTGACCGCCATCGGGCCAGCCGCGCCGACGCCGAGGGTGTAACCGTCGGGAGCCGCTTGCATCAAGGCTTGCAGGCCGACGATGCCATTGGCCCCCGCGCGATTGTCGACCACCACTTGCTGGCCGATGCGCTCGGTGAGCTTTTGCGCAATCAGGCGGCCGACCACGTCATTGCCGCCACCGGGGGGGAAGGGCACGATGATGCGGATGGGGCGCGTGGGCCAAGCTTGCGCGTACACTACCGCAGCGGCGCACGTCAGGACGGCAGTGAGGAACAAGACAGTCGATTGAATGATGCGTTTCATCGTGAAACTCCGGTGCGTTTCAAGAGTGTTGCGGTGGTGAAGCCACGATGATGCCATCGCGCAGTCTTCAGGCCGGACAAGACGCGCCGCTCAATAAGTCAGCAGCAGCCGGTCTCGCACCACATGATTTTCGAGGCTCTTGCCATCCATCTGAAAGCGTTTGAGCATGGATCGCCCCACATGCACGAACTCTTCATGCTCAAACAAGCCGGGCGGCACCGGCACATCGCACAATTTTTGGCCGGAGAATTTGGTGCCGTCAATGCTCAGCGCGACATACACACCGCGCGCCTTGCAATCCGCAATCGACTCCAGCAAGCGTTGCAGCGCGAACGCCTGTGCGCCATAGAGAATGGTTTGACTGTCTGAATAGGGCGGGTCGCAGTAGACCAAATCGCCGCGCTTTGCCATGGTCATCGCCTGCGCGAAATCGGCGCGCATAAAGCGCGTGCCTGCGGTGCGTTCGTGCCACATCTCCACGCGGCTGGCAAAGCTCGCCGGCGGCACCGGATCATGCGCGCCCACCGGCGTACTCATGTGGCCATCATGCTTGCGAAAGCGCACCACCCCGCCATAGCAGGCGCGGCACAAAAACAGCAAGTCAGCGCCATTCGGGCGCGCGTTGTAATTAGCCAGTACCTTCTGATACGCCGCTTTCTTGCCCAGCGTTGAGATCAGCGCATAACGCTCGGCGTACTGGCGCTTCAATGCTTCCTTGTCATCGTGCAGGGTTTGCCAAATTTCGATCAGCGGGCCGAACGCATCGCTCCCCTGCGCCTTACCGGGTGCCAGCACGCCGAGCACACCGCCACTGCCGAGGAACGGCTCAAAGTAAGTGCCGTATTGCTCCGGAAAAAAGCGAATGATGTCGTCCGCCTGCTTTTGCTTGTTGCCGATCCACTTCAAAAGCTGCGAGCGGAATGGACTGGGCTCGTGCGGCGCGGATGGCAGAAGCGCCTCACCGGGAAACAACTTTGTCTGCCGCTCAACTGCGGGGATCAGCATGGATATAGGCCTGAAAGAATGCGTGTGATTGTACATTCTAATTTTGAATATTCTAATTTGGAATCTACAGTGATGCCATGAAAAAAAGATATCTTGCCGCATTGTTGCGGCAAGTGCGCCTCGACGCCATTCTCACCCAAGCCCAGGTCGCTGAACGTATTGGCGAGACGCAATCCTATGTCTCCAAATACGAGAACGGCGAGCAGCGGCTCGACCTGATCGAGCTTGAGGCAGTATGCAAAGCCGTCAACATTTCTTTAAACCAATTTGTGGAACGCTATCTTGAGAGCTGATCCGCGTTTCCTCAAACAGCCCAAAGAGTTCTGGGCGAATGTGCGCACCATTGGGCAAGAGGCAGGCTATTCAGAGAACCGCAAAAAAGGCTGCAAGGCCAGTGTCAAAGTGCCATCACTTGCGGAGATTCGTGAAAAATATCTGGCGTTGCAACTGAGCACGGCACACATTGCAGACGCTAACGATGTCCTCACAGCGTTCGGCCAACGCTTGTTCGATTATTTTGCCTACCGCGCTGCTGCGTTGAACAGCACGGTGCAACACGATTTGATGAACAAGGATGCGGCGCAAACCGAATTCAAGCGGCTCAAGAAATCATTGAAGCCGCGCTGCCCCCTGCCGTTGAACCAGCAGAGCGGCGAAAAGAAAAATTACGCGTTCCTGACCTGCATCGTCAATATATTGATCGAAGCTGGCATCAGCGGTGCGCCGTGCGATTTTGATCCACGCAGTCTGACCACAGTGACGCACGAAGCAATGCCGCTGCGCACCCTCGCGCGGCGTGTCGATGGTGCGTTTCCCTCGACCATCAATCCCATCGCCATTTGGGAAATCAAGGAGTATTACTACACCACCACTTTCGGCAGCCGCGTCGCCGATGGCGTGTACGAAACCTTGCTCGACGGCATGGAACTGGAAGAACTCGAAGCCGCGTCGCAACGCAAGGTGCAGCACATCCTGTTCATCGACGATCACAACACCTGGTGGAACATGGGCCGCTCGTATTTGTGCCGCATGATTGACATGCTGCACATGGGCTACGTGGACGAAATTGTATTTGGCCGCGAAGTACTGACACGGCTACCGCAGCTTGTAGCTGAGTGGGAAATGACTCACGCCAAAACTGCCTCCGCCAACCTGCGGCGATAGCATGATCGCTCTCGCGCCGCCACGCGCCTCACCGCATTTTAAAACGGCTACCGCCCTGTCACCCGCTCCAGAAGCCATTCTTCAAGGCCCTTCTTCCAAAACCCGCTCCAGCAGACGTTCTCCCGGCGATGCATCAACCAACATTACGCTTACCCGGTAACAGCCACCCCATGACTAGCCCCGCTCAGTCCCCTCTCCACATCGGCCTGATGGTGCCGGTCAACAACACCACGATGGAGGGCGAGTCGACGGCGTGGCTACCCGGTGTTATCGTCGATTCAATCGACTGCCTGGCAAGTGCAGCGCACGCTCGGGTTGACGCTGCAGCGCGTGTAGGAAAGCGCGTGATTGCGCCGGCATGACACCTGAATGAAGGCCATGATGACCAATGCATTGCGCAATGTTGCCTGCCTGATTCTGGCTGGCCTGACCGGTATCACCAGCACCGCCCAAGCACAAACGGCCTGGCCCGCCAAACCGATCCGCTTCGTGGTCGGCTACGCGCCCGGCGGCGTGGCCGACATCACGGCGCGCATGATGGCGCAAAAGCTGTCCACCGCACTCGGGCATCAGGTGATCGTGGACAACAAGCCAAGTGCGGGCGGCATCGTCGCTGCCGATACCGTGGCCAAGGCCGAGGCGGATGGCTACACCTTGCTGCATCTGAATCAAGGCAATGCCGTAAGCGCGGCGATGTTCAAGAGCCTGCCCTACGACACCGTGCGCGATTTCACACCGGTATCGGCGATGGGGTTTTTTGACGTGCTGGTGTTGACGGGCAAAGACTCGCCCTTCAACAGCCTGCGTGATGTGATCGCGCTCGCGAAGGCGAATCCCGATAAGCTCAACATCGGCACCGTCGCCATCGGCAGCGGCCAGCACATGGCTGCCTCGCTGTTCAAGGCAATGACCGGCCTCAACCTCACGCTGGTGCCGTTCAAGAGCACGCCTGCATTGATGGGGGCGTTGAAGAGTGGTGACATTCAGGTCGCGTTTGAATTTAACGCGCCGATTCGCGGCTTGATCAAATCAGGCGAGGTCAAGGCGCTGGCCGCTTCCGGGGCGAAGCGCTTCGCCGGCATGCCGACAGTGCCGACCATCGCCGAGAGCGGCGTCGCCGGCTATGACGTGGTGGGCTGGAACGGCATTGCCGCGCCGGCCAAAACACCGCGTGCGATCGTTGACCGCCTCAATCGTGAAATCAATGCCGCTTTGGCACTGCCGGATATCCGTGAAAAATTTCAGGAATTCGGCATTGACGCGCGTGGCGGCACACCGGAAAATTTGCGTGATCTCCTGGTGAGCGAAATTGCCAAATGGAAAAATGTGGTCGAGACCACGGGAATCGAAAAACAGTAATTGCGCAAGTCCATCGCATCCGATGCAGCGTAAGCGCGTGCGCCGCACGCGCACAGCCATCACCACCACCCTCAAAATCACAGGAGAACGCCATGCCCTTGACCGACCTTAACCACTATCTGGTGCGCGCCAACGACCTGGAGAAGACCAAGCAGTTCTATTGCGACGCGCTGTCGCTCTCCGAAATGCCGCGCCCGGCCTTCCCCTTCCCCGGTTACTGGCTCGGCCGCGACGACAAGATCTGGGTGCATATGGCGCCACACGGCATTCCCAATTCCGAGATTTACTATCGCGGCACCCCCAAGCACGCCGCACTCGACAATTCCGGCGTGATCGATCACGTCGCCTTTGGCGCCAAGGACCCGGAAGAATTTCGCACCCGCTTCACCAAGATGAAGTGCGACTGGTGGGCGCGTGCCCTGCCCGAATTCGATCTGTTCCAGATGTTCGTGCGCGACCCTGATGGCCTCACGCTTGAGCTCAACTTCTTCGACCTCAAGACCATGCCGGACTGGGCCGAGAACTACAACGACATGCCGAAAGTGACGTGACATGAATGCGCCCATGCACCGCACGAATTTCTCCGGCGTCACCTATGCCGAGGCGGTCGAGCGCGCCGAAGCGCTGATCCCGGTGCTGCGCGAGCGCGCGCCGCGCTGCGACGCCGCCGGCGAGTTTTTGCCGGAGAACGCAGCAGACCTCAATGCCTCCGGGCTGATGCGCATCGTGCAGCCCAAGCGCTGGGGCGGCATGGAGCTCGACTGCCAGGCGTTCTTCGACTTCCCTGACATCATCGGGCGCGGCTGCATGTCCACTGGCTGGATACTCGGCAACCTGGCGATCCATCACTGGATGCTGGCGCTCTATGAAGAGCGCGCGCAGGAGGAGGTTTGGGGTGCTGATCCTGATGCCTTCATCGCGTCGGGCATCGCCTACCCGCAGGGGCGCGGGCGCATGGTCGACGGCGGCATCGAGTTGTCGGGGCACTGGAATTTTTCGTCAGGCGTGACGCCTTCGGGCTGGAACATGCTTGCCTGCATCGTGCGTGAGGACGGCAAGCCCGATGGCAAAATTCTCGACTACCGCATGTGTCTGCTGCCGGTCTCTGATTACGAAATTCTTGATGACTGGCACGTGATGGGACTGCGCGGCAGCGGCAGCCGCTCGGTGAAATGCGACAAGATTTTTGTGCCCGAGCATCGCGCGCTGTCGATGACGCTGCACCGGCGTGGCCTGCCGTATCCGGGCTGGAAAAGCAATCCTGCGCCGCTGTTTCAGGTGCCGTTCAGCGCGCTGGCGGCGCACTGCATCTCGGGCGCGACCGTCGGCAATGCACAGGCAATGTTTGACGCAATCACCGGCATGATCAAAGAGCGCAGCACCAGTTACGTGGGGCTCAAGATGCGCGATCTCAACACGGTGCAAACGCGCGTCGGCACGGCTGGTGCGCAGATCGAAGCGGCGCGTGCGCTGGCGCGTACCGATTGCATCGAAGGCCAACGCTTGATCGAACAAGGTGGCGAGCACAGTCTTGAAATGCGCCTGCGCCACAAGCGCAATTGCGCGTTTGTCGCGCACCTCGCGACTGAAGCAGTCGATACGCTCTATGCCCTCGCTGGTGCAAACGGTCTCTACACGCGCGGGCCGATGGAGCGCATTTTCCGCGACCAGCATGCCTCAGTGAGCCACATCAATTTTTCGATGGATGCCCAGGCCAGTGCGTGGGGGCTGGCGGCGTTGGGTGGCGCGATCACCAGCCCTACGTTATAGAGGCCGGGTCAGGCGCTCCCTCGTCTGATTGTTCGCATAGCTTCATCCTTTACTGGCTGCAACCCGCAACAGTCACGGTCGTTGTTGACCTCGACAGTCTATTTTGCCCTCCAAAAAATCCCACATGAAAAAACCCCACATCGCCATCGTTGGCGCCGGCATGGGCGGCCTCGCCGTTGCTGCGACGCTACGCCGCGCCGGTTTCGACATCGCCGTCTACGAGCAGGCGAGCCGCTTCGCGCGCATCGGTGCGGGCATCCAGATGATGCCCAATTCGATGAAGGTGCTGCGTGGCATTGGCGTTGAAGAGCGGTTGCGCAAGACGGCGTTTGCCCCGTACTCGCATCTCAACCGCGTAGGCCATACCGGGGAAGTGAAGATTGAACTGCCGATGCCAGAGGCACTGTTTGGTGCGCCGTATCTGTGCATGCATCGTGGAGACCTGCACGATGCGCTCGCCTCGGCAGTGCCGACCGAATTGATACATTTGTCGAAAAAACTGACGGGCATTGAGCATAGCGGAAGCGGCGTAACTCTGGCGTTCGCCGACGGCAGCTTGGCACAGGCCGATGCGGTGATCGGCGCCGATGGCGTGCATTCGCTGGTGCGCGGCTTTTTGCTCGGCCCTGACAAGCCGATCCACAAAGGCCGCATCGCTTACCGTGCCGCTTTCAGTGCCGAGCACTTGAAGGGTTATGACATTGGTGCGTCGCGCACCAAGTGGTGGGGCAGCGACCGCCACATCGTGATGTACTACACGCGAGCTGATCGCAGCGAGCTATATTTTGTGACCAGCGTGCCCGAGCCTGCCGAGTGGATGACAGCCGAATCATGGTCAGCAAAGGGGGACGTCAACGAACTGCGTGCCGCTTATGAAGGCTTTCACCTTGACGTACGCACGGTACTCAATGCGACGCCCGAGTGCCACAAGTGGGCAATTCTTGAGCGAGCGCCGCTGCCGCGCTGGAGTGAAGGCCGCGTGGTGCTGCTGGGTGACGCCTGCCATCCGATGACGCCCTACATGGCGCAAGGCGCGGCGACATCGATTGAAGATGCGGCAATTCTGGCGCGCTGCCTTGAGGCCGTGGACGGCGAGGATATCGAGGGGGCATTTCGCGCTTATGAAGCACACCGCAAGCCGCGCGTCTCGCGAATTCAGGCCATTTCCAGTGCCAACACTTGGCTCAAAGGCGATGGCGGCAAGGAGCCGGATACGGCGTGGCTCTACGGATATGACGCGTGGAATGTGCCGCTGACGCCGACGGTGTATTCGCCTCTGGCGTAACTACAGCGACAACTGCGGCCACAACTGCAAGCGCAACAACAGCCGCAACTACGACCCCAACAACAGCCTGCCCGAGGAGAGTTTTTTGTCATCCCACGCCAACGAAGGTGCGCCCGCCTTCATCGCGCCGCCACTCGCCTGCGACACCCACTTTCATGTGTTCGGCGCAGCCGGGCAATACCCCTACGGCGGCGGCTTGCGCTATGCGCCCCCGCATGCACCGCTCGAAGACTATCTCGATCTGGCGCAGCATCTGGGCGTGGAGCGCTTTGTGTTCGTGCAGCCCTCGGCCTATGCGCGCGACAACCGCTGCATGCTTGACGCCATGCGCACCTTGACTGCACAACGCGGGGCAGCATGCAGCCGCGGCATTGTTGATATTGATGAAGACATACCGGACGCAGAGCTTCGGGCACTGCATGCCGCCGGCGTGCGCGGCGTGCGCATCAATGTCTCGCCGGTGCATGCGCCCACCCGCAGCCTCGCGGACAGCATGATTCCGCGCATTCGCAAGTTTGAAGAGCGCTTCGTGGCGCTGGGTTTCGCGCCTTGCTGGCAGCTTGATTTCTTGCTGCCCGGCTGGCTCACTCTG
>JANNCZ010000654.1:0-2524 GCA_031387185.1 Burkholderiales bacterium | reverse complement strand
CTTGCGTGCTGCGCACCGGTGAGGCCTGGAAAGTCTGGTCGATCGGCAAGGCCGGCGACCCCGAAGGCACGATGATCCAGCGCTTTTTCGACGGCATTGAAAAATTCTCGCCGACGCTGGTGTCATGGAACGGCAGCGGCTTCGACTTGCCAGTACTCAACTACCGTGGCCTGATGCACGGCGTCACTGCCGAGCGCTTTTGGGACCAGGGCGAAGACAACAAAGACTTCAAGTGGAACAACTACATCAGCCGCTACCACGCACGCCACACGGATTTGATGGATTTGATGGCGATGTACCAGCCGCGCGGTGCCGCGCCGCTCGACGCACTCGCCAAGCTATGCGGCTTTCCCGGCAAGCTCGGCATGGATGGCTCGGCCGTTTGGGGCGCGTATCAGGCTGGCCAGATTGCCGAGATTCGCAACTACTGCGAGACCGATGTCGTCAACACCTGGCTGGTCTATTTGCGTTTCCAAAAAATGCGCGGCGTGTTCAATGACACCGCGTATGCGCGCGAGATCAAGATCGTGCGCGACTCGCTCGCAGCGTCAAGCGACGCGCACTGGAAGGAATATCTGGCTGCGTGGCCAGGCTGAGAGCGTTGGTGGGAGCGGCTCACAGTCCTTGGTGGCCTGAAAGCCGCTTGCATCAACGGTTTTGGCGTTATGGTTCGGACCAATTCGGCGGCACCTCAGAAGTGCTGGCGACACCAAGCCGGGGCGACACAAGCCGGGTCGTTACTGACGAATCCGCACGAATCGGCGCTATAGTGATGGCATGAACCGCGACCATGCCTTTCGCGAACGCCAAAGCCTCGCGCTTAACAGCGCGGTGGCGCAGCGGCTTGCCGCAGAACCGCAGGCAGTGATTGAACGTGCGCGCGGCACGCTGGCACGCTGGAAGTCGATGCCGGGTGTGTGGTGTGGTGACCTTGGCAAGTGGGAAGCCATACTTGACCAGGCCGATTTCGCGAGCGTATGCGATCAGGTGCGTCAGATGCTGACCGGCACGGACCAAATGGCCGTGCGCCTGCGGCAATCATCACCGTTCTCGGTACAGCTCGCGCCGCGCGAGCGCTGGAAGATTTTGCGTGAAACGTCAGCAGCTTGAACATTTGTTGCGCGCGGCGGGGGCCATCGCCGGCCAGGATCGCGTCATTGTGATCGGCTCGCAATCGATTTTGGGTGCACGTCCGGATGCCCCGGATGCGCTACTGCTGTCGATGGAAGCAGATCTGATCTTTCCCGATAATCCGGCCCTATCAGACCTTGTCGACGGCACCATTGGCGAAGGCTCGATCTTCCACGAGACCCACGGCTACTACGCGCAAGGCGTTGACTTCACTACGGCGATACTTCCCGCCGGCTGGCAGGAGCGTCTGCATGAAATCAAGTCGCCCAATACCCGTGGTACTGCAGGCTTGTGTCTTGATCCAACCGATCTGATCGCGTCGAAATATGCGGCGGGCCGCGAGAAGGATTTTGAATTCATCCGGCAAGCGTTCCAGCATGGCATTGTGTCCGAATCTGATGCGCTTGCGCGCGTGAACCAATTGCCGCTTGCGGCAGATCAAATTGCGCTGCTCAAGGAAAAGGTTGCGCGCGATGCGCTTGCCTGAGCGGCTGCGCAGTCAGCCAGCGAACTCGCGCAACAATCGCCCCGGCTTGGCATTGCCGACGGCACCCGCTTGATCCGCCACCTGCACTCCATTGACCCACACGCCTTGCACCCCGACCGCATCGGTATGCAAACGCCCCGCGCCACCCGGCAGATCATTGACGCGGCGCTTGGGACCACGGCCCACGGTGGCGGGATCGAACAGCAGCAGGTCTGCCGCGTAACCGGGCTTCAGTAACCCGCGCTGCTTGATGCCGTACACACTCGCTGACTGACTGGTGAGACGGCGCACCGCCTCTTGCATGCTCATCTTGCCGAGCGTGCGCGCCCAGTGGCCCATGAGGTGCAGACCAAAGGCGGCGTCGTTGAAGAAGGTGAGATGCGCACCAGCATCCGACAGGCTCACCAGGCTGTTGGGGTGATTCAACATGCGTCCGACCGCGTCTTCGTCTGAGTTGAGCAGGGTTGCGGTGAACACGGTGTCAAGGTTTTCGGCAAGCGCCAGGTCGAACATGAAATCGAGCGGGTCTTGACCGGCTTCGCGCGCGAGCTCGGCGATGTTGCGCTGCTCGTAGCTGGCGTGTGCGGGATTGGCCACTTCGACCACCTGCACCTGATCCCATTCGCCATTGAAGAGGCGAAAGACGGCGGGCGCGGTGATCTCGGCACGCATCGCATCACGAAATGATTTTTCCGCAATTTTTTCCTTGAACGCCGCCAAACCCAAGCCCAGAGCGGGTTTCCACGATGTCATGCCTTCCACCGGGTAGGGCGAACGCAGGGTGAAATCCATGGTCAGCGGGCAGCACGAGACCGCGCCGCAAAGGTGCGTGCCGCGCGCATTGGCGGCGGCGATAGCGTCAAGCTCTTTGAACACGGCTTGCGGGTTGGTTTTGTTGTGCAGCAG
>JANNCZ010000653.1:0-7694 GCA_031387185.1 Burkholderiales bacterium | reverse complement strand
CGGTGGCACCAGCAGAAAAACCGGTGGCCGCCAGGCCGGGTGCTGTACCGGCCAGCGTGATGGTGGCGTTCGACGTCAGCACGATTTGCTGGTCGTGGCGTCAAGGTAGGCGTTGACGTTGGTGGTGGTAGCCACCTTGTTGATGGCGTCGACCACTTGTGCCGCACGTTCCTGACTGGTGCCTACTGCTGCCAGCGCGCCGACGTCGGTTCCATTGACGGTGAAGGCCGCAGCAGCCATGGCGGTGGTGGTCAACCCTGATACAACTGCGGATTGGGTCGATGCAGAGGTGACCGAGCCAAGCGCGGCGACAGTAGAATTTTGCAGACCGGAAACGGCGATGGTTTCGCCAGCGTTGGCACCCACCTGAAACAGTGCACTGGAGAACGAGCCGTCGAGAAGTTTGGTGCCGTTGAAATTGGTTTGGTTGGCGACGCGGTCGATCTCGGCCTTGAGCTGTGTGACCTCGGTTTGCATCGCGGCGCGGTCAGTCGTGCTGTTGGAGGCGTTGGCCGACTGCACCGCCAGTTCGCGAATGCGCTGCAGGTTGTCGGTGACCGAGGTCATTGCGCCTTCAGCCGTTTGCGTCAACGAGATGGCGTCGTTGGCATTGCGTGCTGCCTGATTGAGGCCTTTGATTTGCGACGTGAAGCGCTCCGAAATGGCGAGGCCGGCGGCGTCGTCCTTGGCGCTGTTGATGCGCATGCCTGACGACAGGCGCTGCATTGCGGTAGTGGCGGCATTTTGCGAGCTGTTCAGAGCACGCTGTGAATTGAGCGACGATACGTTGGTGTTGATTACTTGTGACATGGTGTTTCTCCTTCAAGCGGGTTGAAATCCAAAGTGGGTTGAAGCGGGTCCGGGGGTCCGGGTCAGCCTGCGGATTTGCCAGTTGATTGGGTCAACTGACGCGGCCACAAGCTCCGCAACTTCGGTTCGGATCACGAGGATTCAAACCGCCGTTATTTCGCTTAACGGATGCGCACTGCACAAACTTTAGGCATTGATCAAACGGCTGCCTTGAATGCCGGTAGTTAATTACGCAACAAGGTCATGACCTGATTGGGCGATTGATTGGCCTGCGCCAGCATCGCCATGCCGGCTTGCTGCAAAATTTGCGAACGCGTCAGAGCAGCCGTCTCGGCGGCGTAGTCGGTGTCCTGGATGCGGCTGCGCGAAGCTGACAGGTTCTCGGAAGCGGTTTGCAGGTTTGTTATCGCTGCCATGAAACGCGACTGCATGGCACCGAGGGTGGCGCGCGAGGTATTGATCTGGCCCAATGCGCTATCAACTTGTGTGATCGCCTGTGATGCGCCAGCGTAGGAGGATATGTCGAGCGTGGTCAGTCCGGTGACGGTGGCGGCCGCCGTGGTGGCGGCGGCGAATCCGGTTGCTGCGAGGCCGGCGCCCGAGCCCGCAAGCGTAATGGCTGCGTTTGAGGTCAGCACGATCCGGCTGGTGGTGGCGTCGAGATAGGCATTGACATTGGTGGTGCTGGATATCTTGTTAACGGCATCGACGACTTGAGCCGCGCGCTGCTGGCTGGTTCCAACGGCGGCGAGCGGGCCGATGTCGGTGCCATTGACGGTGAAGTCGGTTACCACCGTGGCGGTGGTTGTGAGACCGGAGACCACAGCTGACTGGGTTGATGCTGACGTAACGGACCCGAGCGCTGCCAGCGTCGAGTTCTGCAAACCTGAAACCGTGATGGTTTCACCAGCGTTGGCCCCAACCTGAAATACCCCCGAGGTGAACGAACCATCGAGCAATTTAATGCCGTTGAAGTGGCTTTGATTGGCAACGCGGTCGATCTCGGATTTGAGCTGGGCGGCCTCGGTTTGCAACGCTGCGCGGTCGGTGGTGCTGTTGCTGGCGTTGGCTGATTGAACTGCCAACTCACGGATGCGCTGCAGGTTGTCGGTGACCGAGGTCATTGCACCTTCCGCTGTTTGCGTCAGCGAGATTGCGTCGTTGGCATTGCGCGCGGCCTGGTTGAGGCCCTTGATCTGCGCGGTGAAGCGGTCAGCGATGGCGAGGCCTGCGGCGTCGTCTTTCGCGCTGTTGATGCGCAGACCGGACGAGAGCCGCTGCATTGCGGTGCTGGCTGCGCCCTGCGAGCTGTTCAGATGGCGCTGCGCGTTGAGCGATGAAATATTGGTATTGATGATTTGTGGCATGGACGGGTTCCTCAATCAGGAGCAATCAGATGGAATGGGCTGACGTGGCAATGCGGGATGCATCGTCCAGGACTGCTTGATCTTGCTTGATCGTGCGCCTGAATGTGCATGCGGTGATCAAGTTACCAGCGCCAACCACGCGCACATCGCTGGAATAGCGGCAGCGCGCCAGCGGTGTTCAGGCGTATGAGATGGCATCAAGGCGGATTCAATCCGGGCTGATGCGGTCATTTGGATGAGGGGAATCTCCCTCTGCACACTCTCAAACGCAACCTGCTCTGTGGTTGCTGCCGGTGCGGCGGGCCGGCGGGTAAGCACCTGTGCTATTGGCGGTGTTTGGTGCCGGTCTTGCGAGACAAACAGTTACGGAGGATTTTGCATGGGCTGCAATAAATGCATGGGATTTTTCTGCGGGCGCTGTAGGAAAGCGCCCTACAACGGCTTTCTGTCTTTCGCAAATGCGGGCGCGCCATTGACGGCGGCGGTACCCGCCTCGCTTGGCACATCGCAGCGCGCCCCGCAGACAACAGGTTTTTAGGATGACTTCCGATTCAGCAAAACCAGCCAGCGCTGCACTATGGCGTCACTGGAAACGCAACCAGTCAATCACTTAACGGAGGCACACCATGAATATTGAGCACCTGGCGCAGGAAATTCGCGAAGCCAACCTGTCCTATCTGATGCTGGCGCAAAATCTGATCCGCGCCGACCGCGCCGAAGCGCTGCTGCGCCTCGGTTTATCTGAGGAAGTTGCCGAGGTCGTGGCGCAACTCACGCCCGGCCAGATATTGAAAGTGGCTGCGTCCAGCATGTTGATGTGCCGCTTTCGCTTCGATGACAGCATGGTGTGGAATTTGCTGCTGTCCCATTCGCGTGACGGCAAACCGGCCGGGGGCATGCATGCTGCCATCTTGATGGCGGGTAAATCCGCTGAGGTGGCAGCATGAAAAAAGCCCGCACGGTGTTGGGTGAGGTACGCGAAATCCGCGTCGCCAGCGAACTGATTCATCTCGGGGCACGCCTGCAGGTGCTCGAATCCGAAACTGCGTTGTCACGCGAGCGCCTGCTCAAGCTCTACAAAGAGATCCGCCATGTGTCGCCACCCAAGGGCATGCTGCCATTTTCAACCGACTGGTTCATGACCTGGCAGCCCAATATTCATGCGAGCCTGTACATGAATCTGTATCAGTCCCTGATCAACGGCAGCGAGCTGGACGAAGTGGAGGCGATGATCCGCGCCTACCGTGTCTATCGCGAGCACATTCAACAATTCGGCATGCCCGAAGTGCTGTCGATCACACGCGCCTGGCGGCTGCTGAAATTTTTCGATGCCGGCATGCTCACACTGACACCTTGTACCAAATGCACCGGGCACTTCGTGGTCCACACCTATGAATTGACCAAGGGCTATGTGTGCGGGTTGTGCGACATGCCGTCGCGTGCCGGCAAAACACGCGAGGCAGCATTGGAGGCCATTCGCGATAAGGAACGCAGCGCAGAGCCTGACGCGGCCGTAGTCACCCGGCCTGCAGAAGTGTGTGCGCATGGCCACTTTCATGAAGACGACTGCGCCGGGCACGAAAATGCACCCGTGGCCAGCACGGTAATGACAGCCCGGCGGCCAGAGCGGCAGCACGCACATGCTTGAACAGAGCCGGTTTTACCGGCCTGTTTGTTCAATGCCGCGCGCGTGCGCGTTGCTACATTGGGCGGGTCATTGATGCACGCGCGGCGCCCGGTGTCGCAGGCACAGGAATAGACACGGCCCTTGCGGGCATTGCTTCGCAAGCCTTCAATCCTCTCCGGACCAAACCATGTTTGTCATTGTCGGCTGGGTTCTCGCGCTTGGATGCGTGTTCGGCGTGTTCATCGTCCACGGCGGCAACATTTCCGTTGTGCTCAAGGCGCTGCCGTTCGAGATGGTTACCATCATGGGTGCGGCGATCGGCGCCTTTATCGCCAACAATCAGATGAAAGTGCTTAAGGCCTCCATCAGGGGACTGGCTGACTGTTTCAAGGGCAGCAAATACACCAAGGCACGGTTCATGGATTTGTTGGCGCTGTTGTTTGACATTCTGCAAAAGGTGCGCAAGGAGGGGCTGATGTCGATCGAGAAGGACATCGAAGACCCGCACAGCTCGGCGTTGTTCCAGAAACACGGTGCGGTGGGCGCCGATCACCATGTAACTGAATTTGTCACCGACTATCTGCGCATGATGGTGTCGGGCAACCTGAATGCGCACGAGATCGAATCATTGATGGACAGCGAAATCGAAACTCATCATCAGGAAGCCCACGCGCCGGCGGCTGCGATCACGCGTCTTGCGGGCGGGCTGCCGGCCTTCGGCATCGTCGCCGCCGTGCTGGGTGTGGTCAACACGATGGGCTCGGTGGGGCAGCCCCCCGCAGTGCTGGGTGCAATGATCGGCTCTGCCCTGGTAGGTACCTTTCTCGGCATCCTGCTTGCCTACGGCATCTTCGAGCCGCTGGCCGGCCTGATGGAGCAGAAAATTGAAGAGGCCGGCAAGGAAATGCAATGCATCAAAACCACGTTGCTGGCGAGCATGCAAGGCTATGCGCCGCAAGTGGCAGTGGAGTTCGGGCGCAAGGTGCTGTACTCGACCGAGCGGCCCAACTTTGCCGAGCTCGAAGCCCATGTGAAGGGCAAAAAGTGATGGCCGCCCCCTCAAATTCGCCGGGTTGCAGCCAGAGGCTGCGGCGAATGGGAGCGCGCTATGGCTGAAAAAGGCAAGGCGCTTGCGCCCATCATCGTCAAGAAAATCAAGAAGACTACGCACGCCCACCACGGCGGTGCCTGGAAAATTGCCTACGCGGACTTCGTGACTGCGATGATGGCGTTCTTTCTCCTCATGTGGCTGCTGGGCTCGACCACACAGGGCGACCTGAAGGGCATTTCAGACTACTTCAGCACTCCGCTCAAGGTGGCGTTGACGGGGGGCTCCGGCAGTGGCGATTCGACCAGCATTCTCAAGGGTGGCGGCAAGGACATCACGCGTGACGCCGGTCAGGTCAAAAAGTCGGATCTGGTGGACAAGCGCCAGCCCAACGACGCGGATCCGGCCGGGGAAGAGCAGGCGCGCGCAGAAAAGGTAAAGTTGAGCGGCCTGAAAAAGCGCATTGAAGATTTGATTGGTGCCAATCTGGCGCTCAAACAGTTTGAAAGCCAGATCCGGCTTGATCTTACCAACGATGGGTTGCGTATTCAGATTCTCGACGAGCAAAACCGTCCCATGTTTGACAGCGGGCGCGCTGTACTCAAGGAATACACGCGCGACATCCTGCGCGAAATTGGCCGCGCTCTCAACGGTGTAGACAACCGCATTTCGCTGGCCGGTCACACCGACGCCACACCGTATTGGTCAGGTGAGCGTGGCTACAGCAACTGGGAGCTATCAGCCGACCGTGCCAATGCGGCACGGCGCGAACTGCTCGCTGCTGGTGCGAGTGAACAGAAGATGCTGCGCGTGGTGGGCCTGGCTGCCTCGGTGCCCTTGATCGAGCAGGATCCACTTGATGCGCGCAACCGCCGCATCAGCATCATCGTCATGAACAAGCAGGCCGAGCAGGCCATCACGCATCCTGATGCCGCCGGGCCGGCGTCATCACCCTCGCACTGATCTGGAGAATCGCCATGGGCCACCCTGACTCCCAGTTGATGAACATGATTGAGCAGAAGGCCAAGCTGGCGGGCTCGAACAAGATGGAACTATTGCTGTTTTAGCCCGGCGGCAACGAGTCGTTTGGTATCAACGTGTTCAAGGGGCGCGAAGTCTGAGCAACGATGCCGCTGACATGCACGCCGCACGCCCGGACGGGGTCACCGGCGTCATCTCCCTGCGCGGCACATTTCGCGCCAGACAGAAGCGCCAAGAGCCTTGGTGCCAGCACCTCAAAGCCCGAAGGCTCTGAAGAGCGTTGGTGGGAGAGGGTTGTAGCGGACTGCCTAGCGCGTCGCGTGCCGCCGTTGCAGCCGGCTTGGCCGGCTGGCGATCAGCGAAATCAGATCATCCTCAAACAGCTCCTCGTCAGCAGCATCAAGGTCTTCACTGATCTGCGCGTAGTCCGCCGCCTCGGCGAGCGCGGCGTTGGCGTAGAAGTCGTCGAGTGTTTCTCCAGCATAGCCAGACTGATCGAATGGTCCCATTTGAATCTCCTTGACGGTTGGTTCACTCAGGCTTGCTGACGTGGATCTGATAGGTAACTGAAGGGAGTCCGAGTGGGAGACGCTGGCCCGCTCCGGGGCGCCGCGGCAGAGCGCCGCAACAGTGCCAATGTAGGAGGCTCGCAACCGACCCAATGCGGTGAACAGCCGAGGCAATCGACCGCTATTTGAATGAAGGGATGCAGGTGGCGGCCTGAATAATCGACCCCTTGCCACCCCAAGCGGAGCGCCCTCCCGGCATTGCCCAGCATGGCCGAAGAACAGGATCAGGAACGGCACTTACCGGCTTCGCAAAAGCGTCTCGACGACGCCCGCGAACACGGGCAGGTGCCGCGCTCACGCGAGCTGACCACCGCCGTGCTGCTGCTCGGCGCGGCGTCCATGTTCGCTGCCGGTGGCCCACTGATGATGCATACGTCCAGTGAGTTTTTGGGCAACGCGCTCACACTGTCACCAACGCTGGCATTTGACACCGCAGCCGCCATGCGCCGCAGTGTGGAGATTGGTGCGGGCGGTTTGCTGATTGCGGCACCGCTGCTTTTGCTGCTGTTTGTGATTGCGCTGTTGGCGCCACTGTTGATGGGCGGCTGGATGTTCACCATGGAACCGGCCCTGCCAGACTTTTCGCGGCTGGACCCGCTCAAGGGCTTGGTCAATCTGGTGTCGTGGCAGGCGCTTGCCGAGCTGGGCAAGGCGTTGGCGAAAGTGAGTCTGATCGGGTTGGCTGCGTATCTCGTTCTGAGCGGGCAGCAGGCCGAGACCATGGCTTATCCGGGCATGGCACCGTCTGCCGCATTGGCGGGAATGGGTGATTTGGTGGCGCAGGATTTTCTGCTGATCGCTACAGCGCTGCTGGCAGTGGCGCTGGCTGATGTGCCGCTCCAGTTGTGGCGGCATGGGCGTGGTTTGCGCATGAGCCTGGAAGAGGTCAAGCGCGAAGCGCGCGAGTCTGAGGGCGACCCGCAACTGAAGGCGCGCATCCGCCAGCGTCAGCGCGAGGGCGCACGCCGCCGCATGATGTCTGCGGTACCGAAGGCGGATGTAGTAGTCACCAATCCGACGCACTATGCGGTAGCGCTGTCGTACCAATCGTCGATGCGTGCGCCGCAGGTAGTGGCCAAGGGCCGTGATGAGGTGGCAGCGAAAATTCGTGAAATCGCCGCAGAGCACGGCGTGCCGCTGCTCGAAGCCCCGCCCCTGGCGCGCGCACTCTATGCACACGCCGAAATTGAGTCGGAAATCCCGGCAGCGTTGTACAACGCAGTGGCACAGGTACTTGCCTATGTCTATCAGTTGCGTGCTGCCGTGGGGAACCGCATGCCGGCAGCGCCAGG
>JANNCZ010000652.1:0-1950 GCA_031387185.1 Burkholderiales bacterium | reverse complement strand
CCCCAATTTTGTCCAACAAGAAAGTCCAAGACAGCACCCGCACGGGCGTTTAAATTCACCCAGGTCAGGGCCGGGAATGACCCGGACTTGGGCATCGGATCAACGGAAAGGAACCACCATGACAACACCCGCAGCACACATCTGGAAACCCCGAGGCGGCCCGTACCAACCCGGCACGGGCGCGGCCATCAACGTCACCTCGGGCCGCGCCAAGAAAGTCTTGATCGTCGCGGCCAGCCCGAGCACCTCGCCGAGCACCGGTTGGCCGATAGGCTTCTGGGCGGCAGAACTCACGCACCCGTTTTTCGAGTTGATGGATGCCGGATTCGAGGTCGAAATCGCCAGCCCGGACGGTGGCGCAATTGCGATGGACGGATACAGCGATCCGCGCCACGAGAGCGGTTACTCGTGGGAGGACCTGGTTTCGATGGGTTTTGTGAACACGCCGCGACTGGCCGCGCTGCTCGATACCCCTTCCCGGCTGACCAGCACATCGATGCTGCATCCGGTGCCGCTCAAGGGCATCCCCGGGTGGGATGCGGCGAACGAGGTCGAGGACTATTACCGCGACACGCAACAGTTCCGCCCCGGGCGGCGCAAGGCGGCCTGATGCTTGACATCCTCAATGTCACCGCACCGTTCTTCGCGCTGATTGCGTGCGGCTACGGCGCTGCCTGGTTCAAGCTGTTGCCGGAGAACTCGATCCCGGCGCTCAACACCTTCGTACTGTATTTCGCGCTGCCCTGCATGATGTTCCGCTTCACCATCGCGACGCCCTTCGAGCAGATATTTTCAGCGCGCCTGTTTTTCGCCTACCTGCTGGCCGGCCTGCTTACCTTTGCGATTTTCATGGCGGCGTACCGGATGTCCAGCCGCTTGCCGATGCATCGTGGCGTGTATCCGGCCCTGGCGACGGTGTGGTCGAACTGGGGCTATATGGGCTTCGCGCTGATCCCGGCGTTTCTCGGAGATGCCGCGCCGCCCATCATCGTGGCTGCCGGCATGGCCGATGTGTTCGTGGTCTTGTCGATCGCGTCAGCACTGGGAAGCGCGGCCACGGGCGGCACCTCGGTCAAGCTTGTGGTGCTGGAGGCGGTGATGCGGGTGGTGAAGAATCCGATGATCTGGGCCGTGATTCTGGGCGCGGCGTGCTCCGCCGCCGGCCTCCGGTTGCCATCGGCGCCGGATCAGCTGCTCCGGCTGCTGGGCAGCGCCGCCGTGCCGGTGGCCTTGTTCGCCATCGGCGTATCGCTCTACCGGCCGGGGGTGCCGGTACTGCAAGCCGACGTGATGATGATTACCGGCGGCAAATTGCTGTTGCAGCCCTACATCACCGCCGTCGTGGCAATTTACGTTTTCGGGCTGTCAACCTTCGAGATGCACGTGCTGGTGTTGATGGCTGCGCTGCCGGTCGCTGGCTCCGTGTTCCTGTTCGCCGAGCGTGCCGGCAGTGACTCGCAAGCGATCTCGGGTTCCATCCTGGTCTCGACCGTGCTCGCATTTTTCACTTTTTCCGCTCTGTGCTGGGCCATGGGTTTGAAGTTGACCTGACGCATCAAAGGATCAGCAATGCAAAAGTTTGACTATGATTTGTTCGAGATCGGCGCCGGCTCAGGCGGAGTACGCGCGAGCCGTATCGCGGCCTCGCTCGGCGCGCGCGTGGCAGTCGCCGAATCACACCGCGCCGGCGGCACCTGCGTGATACGCGGCTGTGTGCCTAAAAAATTGCTGGTCTATGCCGCGCACTTTCATGAAGATTTTGAGGATGCGCGCGGCTACGGCTGGACCGTTCCCGAGGCCACGTTTTCATGGCCGGCGCTGATCGAGGCCAAGAACCGCGAGATCGCGCGCCTCGAAGGCATCTACGAAAAACTGCTTGCCAATGCTGGCGTCACGCTGATGCATGGCCGCGCGACGCTGGCCGATGCGCATACCGTGGAACTGAACGGC
>JANNCZ010000637.1:0-2340 GCA_031387185.1 Burkholderiales bacterium | reverse complement strand
ATCCTGTTCTACACCGGCGTGAACCACAAGATCGGTGAAGTGCACGACGGCGCTGCGACGATGGACTGGATGGAGCAGGAGCAGGAGCGTGGCATCACGATCACGTCGGCTGCGACCACGTGTTTCTGGAAGGGCATGGATCTGGCGCAGGCCGAGCATCGCATCAACATCATCGACACCCCGGGGCACGTCGACTTCACGATTGAAGTCGAGCGCTCGATGCGTGTGCTCGACGGCGCGTGCATGGTGTATTGCGCGGTCGGCGGCGTCCAGCCGCAGTCCGAGACCGTCTGGCGCCAGGCCAACAAGTACAAGGTGCCCCGGCTCGCGTTCGTCAACAAGATGGACCGCACCGGCGCGAACTTCTACAAAGTCGTCGAGCAGATGAAGGTTCGCCTGAACGCGAACCCGGTGCCCATCGTCATTCCGATCGGCGCCGAAGAAGGCTTCACCGGTGTGATCGACCTCATCAAGATGAAGGCAATCATCTGGGACGAGGCCTCGCAGGGCATGAAATTCGACTACCGCGAGATCCCGGCCGAGTTGCTCGAAGAAGCCAAGAAGTGGCGCGAGAACATGCTCGAAGCGGCTGCCGAATCCAGCGAAGAGATGATGAACAAGTACCTCGAATCGGGCGACCTGTCCGAGGACGAGGTCAAGCTTGCCATCCGTACGCGCACGATCGCCGCTGAAATCCAGCCGATGTTCTGCGGCTCGGCCTTCAAGAACAAGGGCGTGCAGCGCATGCTCGACGGCGTGGTCGACTTCATGCCGTCACCGGCCGACATCCCGCCGGTGCCTGGCACCGACGACGACGACAAGCCGGTCGTGCGCCATCGCACCGACGAAGAGAAGTTCGCTGCACTCGCGTTCAAACTGATGACCGACCCGTATGTCGGCCAGCTCACCTTCGTGCGCGTCTATTCCGGCGTGCTGAAGTCGGGCGACTCGGTCTACAACCCGATCCGTGGGAAGAAAGAACGCATCGGCCGCATCTTGCAGATGCACGCCAATCAGCGTGAAGAAATCAAAGAAATTTTGGCTGGCGACATCGCCGCCTGTGTGGGCTTGAAAGAAGTGACCACAGGCGAAACCCTGTGTGACCCGAGCGCGATCATCACGCTCGAGAAGATGATCTTCCCGGAACCGGTGATCTCGCAAGCGGTCGAGCCCAAGACCAAGCCGGACCAGGAAAAGATGGGTATTGCCTTGGGCCGCCTGGCGCAGGAAGACCCGTCGTTCCGCGTCAAGACCGACGAAGAGTCGGGCCAGACCATCATTTCAGGCATGGGCGAGCTGCACCTGGAAATCATCGTCGACCGCATGAAGCGCGAGTTCGGCGTCGAGGCCAATGTTGGCAAGCCGCAGGTGGCATACCGCGAAACGATTCGCAAGCCGGTGCAAGACATCGAAGGCAAATTCGTGCGCCAATCGGGCGGCAAGGGCCAATACGGCCACGTTGTGCTGAAGCTTGAGCCGCAAGAGCCCGGCAAGGGCTTCGAGTTCGTCGATGCGACCAAGGGTGGCGTCGTGCCGAAGGAATTCATTCCTGCCGTGCGCAAGGGCGTGGAAGATTCGCTGCCCAATGGCGTGCTCGCCGGCTACCCGGTGGTGGACGTGAAGGTCACCCTGACCTTCGGCTCGTACCATGAAGTGGACTCGAACGAAAACGCGTTCAAGATGGCCGCATCGTTGGGCTTCAAGGACGGCTGCCGCAAGGCGTCACCGGTGATCCTTGAGCCGATGATGGCGGTTGAGGTTGAGACGCCGGAAGACTATGCTGGCTCAGTGATGGGCGATCTCTCGTCACGTCGTGGCATGGTGCAAGGCATGGACGATATGCCCGGCGGCGGCAAAGTCATCAAGGCCGAGGTGCCGCTGTCTGAGATGTTCGGCTACTCGACCACCCTGCGATCTATGTCGCAAGGCCGCGCCACATACACGATGGAGTTCAAGCACTATTCGGAAGCACCGAAGAACGTGGCCGACGCCATCATCACGTCACGCGCCAAG
Organism: Burkholderiales bacterium; assembly: GCA_031387185.1. Classification (GTDB taxonomy): domain Bacteria; phylum Pseudomonadota; class Gammaproteobacteria; order Burkholderiales; family JAEUOS01; genus CANJDH01. The sequence continues at coordinate 327 of JANNCZ010000637.1, read as the reverse complement.
TAATTTTTTCAGCTGGTCTTCGCGCCCATCCGCAATGCGAGATAGGCAGTCCGTTGCCCGTGGCGGACGATGCGTCGGAGACCTTAAACACACACGGGAAACCGCTCTTTCGATGGAGATTTGAGAATGGCAAAAGGTAAATTTGAACGCACGAAGCCGCACGTCAACGTGGGGACGATTGGTCATGTGGACCACGGCAAGACGACGCTGACGGCGGCGATCACGTCGGTGCTGGCGGCGAAGTTTGGTGGCGAGGCCAAGGCCTACGACCAGATTGATGCGGCGCCGGAAGAAAAAGCGCGCGGCATAACGATCAACACCGCGCAC
>JANNCZ010000634.1:0-7474 GCA_031387185.1 Burkholderiales bacterium | reverse complement strand
GCAGCACGCGCATCCTGCGCCCGCGCCACATCGTGATCGCCACCAGCGTGAGCGGCGTTCCCAATGTGCCCGAGATTCCCCTTCTGAAAAGCTTCGGCGGCCAGGTCATGCATTCGAGCCGCTACAGCGAGGCCTCGGACTGGCAAGGGCGCGACGTGATGGTGATCGGCACCGGCACCAGCGGCCACGACATCGCCCAGGACCTCGCCTCCAACGGCGTACGCGTGACCCTGGTGCAGCGCAGCCCGACGCTGATCGTCAACGTTGAGCCAGCTGCGCAACTGCCATACGCGCTCTACAGCGAAGGCATTCCCACCGAAGATTGCGACACCATTGCTGCGTCGATGGCGCTGGCGGTGTCGCGCCAGTCGCACCGCATGATGGCCGTCGAAGCTGCGCGGCTCGACGCGGATTTGATCGAAAAACTCAAGCGCGCCGGATTCAAGATCGACGAGGCAGACGAATATGGCTGGCAGTTCAAATTCCTCAAGCGCGGCGGTGGTTACTACTTCAACGTCGGCTGCTCCGAGCTGATCCTCGAAGGCCGTGTTGGCCTGCGCCAGTTTGCCGGCATCGAACGCTTTGACGCCGATGGCGCACGCATGCGCAATGGCGACACGGTGCGCGCCGATGCGGTGATTCTCGCGACCGGATACCAGGGCATGGATGGGCTGGTGCGCCAGTTGTTTGGCGCTGCGGTGGCCGAACGCGCCGGGCCGGTGTGGGGCATCAACGAAGACACGCAGGAGTTGCGCAACATGTGGTCCCCGACCGGCCAGCCGGGCCTGTGGTTCATCGCCGGCAGCTTCGCGCAAGGGCGCATCTACTCAAAGTATCTCGCCTTGCAGATCAAGGGACGGCTGGAAGGCCTGGTCCCGCAGAGCGCCTGCGTTTTTTCGGCACGCTACCCGGGCACGCTCTCTTCGAGCAGCTTGGTCAGAGCGTAAAGCGTGTGGTTGAGCGGTACCGGCACGCCGCGTGCTGCACCGCGCCGCACGATCAACCCGTTGAGATGATCGATCTCGGTCTTCTTGCCGCGCGCGAGGTCTTGCGCTGTCGACGACGTGGCCTGCGCCATGCCCTGCGCCAATTTGATGGCCATGTCGATCCAGTCACCCGGCGGCATCACCACGCCGGATGCCTTGGCCACCGCCAGCACCTCGGCGACCACGCCTTCCATCAGCGTGCGCGTTTCGGGCAGCGCCACCATGCGGTGATAGCGCGCGCGGCCGAGCGCCGAAATCGCGTTGTAGGCGCAGTTGATCAACAGTTTCCCCCACAGTTCGCCTTCGATGTTGTCCGACACCTTGCAGGGCACGGCGGCGCGCTCGAACAGTGCCGCGAGTTGGGTCAGGCACGCGCCCGGCATGCCCGCTTGCGCCATATCCGCACCGATCACCAGATCGCCGCGCCCGGTGTGCTTCAAGCGCCCCGGCCCGCTCATCATGCAGGCCACATAGACCACGGCGGCAGCGACCGGATTGGCGCACTGACCGCGAATCAAGGCTGCATTCTCGACGCCGTTTTGCAGACTCAACACGATGGCATCAGGCGCAAGATGCGGCGCGATGGCGCGCGTCGCGCTTTCGGTATCAGGTGTCTTCACACACATCAGCACCAGTTGCGCATCGGCGCAGGCCGATGCTTCGAGTGCTGCGCGCATCGGCACGGCCTCCTGAAACTGCTGGCCTTCAAACCACAGCCCTTCGCGTTTGATCACATCAACATGCGCGGCGCGGCCAATCAGTGTCACCTGCGCGCCCGCGCGCGCCAGCATGCCGCCGAAGTAGCAGCCAACTGCACCGCCGCCCATGACTGCAACGCGTGCAATGTCTGGAGCACTGCCAGCGGCAATCGGGTTGTTTTGCATGGGTCGATTCAATCAAGTAAAAACGGCTTGGCGCACGCAGCCCTGTTTCAGGCGCGGCGGGAAGACTTGGCCGCTCCCGCAGCCACAGCCACAGCCGCGACCGGTGTCAGCCAGCGCAACAGTTGCTGCTGCACTTCCAAGCTGTGCAACAACGCAATATGGCCGGTGCGGTACGCGATGAACCGCGATGTCTTGGAAAAAGCCAGCGCGTGCCGCGCATCATCGTGTTGGCCCAGCGCGCTGCGCAACGGCACCAAGCCATCGCCGGTGAGGTGATCCGCCATCAGACTGCGCTTGGCGGCCGTCGTCGCCGCGACAGCATGGCAAGACACGCCGGCCGGCAGTGGCACCGGCACACGCCGATCCGGACTGCGGCGAAAGCGGTCATGCCCCTGCCAGTCTTCGTCGATCACATGGCCGTAACGCAAGTCGGTGATGCCGGCGCTGCGCAACGTAGTGAGCTTGACAAAAGGCTTGCTGTACGGCGTGGCACCAAGCAGCACATCAACCCAGTTGCCGGCCCGCTCCAGCGGCGCGCCGTGGTGGGGTGTGCCGAGAAACACGATGTGTTTCAGGTGCTGCGGCCAGCGCATCGCGCCGCGTGGCGCGCCGTGCTGGGCGCCGTGCTGCGCCCCCTGCTGCGCGTAATACACCGCGCTGCGCGTGACCAAGCCGCCCATGCTGTGCGCGATGATGGCGATCTCCTTCACCGGCACTGGCCAATGCGCGGCCAGTTGCTCCAGCTGCGCCGCCAGCTCGCGGCCGTTTTGCGAGGTGTGCAGGCCGGTGTTGTAGCGCAAATAGAGGGGCGTGTAATCGAGCGCGGCGGCCAGTGCCTGGCCATGATCCACGACGACGCCATCGTGCTGCGTGCGCCACTGCAGATCATTCATGCACAGGCCGTGAATCAGTACCATTATCTTGCTGCCAGGTTTGAAACCCTGCGGCAAGGCATTCCAATCGAGTGCCGCGCCCTGATAACGCAGGGTCATCCGCGCTGCCAGCGGGTTGGCGCTCGCGGCCAGACGATCCCCCATCACGCCGTTGAGCGCCGCGAGAACAGCCTCACGCTGCGGGCTGCCGGACGGTGCGGCTTCGGCAGATTCGATCAACGGCTGCAATGCGCCCAACAACTTGTCCACACCAAAGCCCGCCAACTGCGCGATACCGCGCACCGTGCTGTAGATCAGGCCAGTGAGACCGCCGGTTTGCGCGCTCCCCTTGCCGCCCGCCACACCGAGCGTAGACCACACTGACTGATGCACCCCCTCGGCAATGCGGCTCACGCCAGCAGTGGCTTGCGCCACCAGTTGCACCGCGCCGCGCAGATCGGCGGCGCGCAAGTGCTTGCGCGCGGGTTTGAGTGGAGGTGCGCTCATGCTGCCGGCCGGTGGGCGATGCATGGAGAGGGTCGATCGGGTCGATCGGCCCGATCGGGTCGATTGCCAGCCCCGCCCGGAGGCTCACCGCAGGCCGGCGGAAAACGCCACCACGTGAATACAACCAGCAATCCAAACAGCGTGTACCCGGTCACAAATACCCATGCTGGTGCTTGATAAAACAGAACGCGCTGCAGCCAGTGCTCAATAAACCCGCCGCTGTACGTCTCCACCGCCGCTTGCGCGCGCAGCCAGTTCTCCAGCATAGTGAGCGGGCAAGTAAAGCCGAACCACGACTGCACCGCCACAAAGGCAATCGTGGCCAGATGCGCGAGGCGGAACCAGAGCCGGTTGACCCAACGCCAGCCGCGCCCGTTGCCGGCGATGACCAGCGCCAGGCCCGCAATGACAAAGGCGACCACGCCTGCATGCAGGGTGAGGACGAGGTCGGCGAGGAGTTGGTACATCAGTACGGTGGACATGTGAATATCGTCAATCGGTCATCTGCCATGTTTCAGCGAGCACCGCGTATAGGGCCGAAAAGCTCACGCGTGCGCCACTCCGCCATGCAGCCTTAACCCCAGTGCGCGCGTCACCTTCAGGATGGTCGCAAAGCTCGGATTGCCCTCACCTGACAGCGCCTTGTACAAACTCTCACGCCCCATCCCGGTTTCCTTCGCAAGCTGCGTCATGCCACGAGCGCGCGCGATGTTGCCAAGAGCTTTAGCGATAAAGGCAGCATCATCACCAGCCTCTTCGAGACACGCCTCAAAATACAAAGCCACGTCTTCCTCGGTCTTCAGGTATTCGGCGCTATCCCATTTGCGCAGTTTCGATGCCATGTCAATCTCCTACAGTTCGCGCGCCAGCTTCAGCGCGGCTTTGATGTCTTTGTTCTGGCTTGCCTTGTCGCCACCCGCCAAAAGAACGATCCACTCCTTGCCGCGCTGTGCAAAATAAACACGATAGCCCGGCCCAAAATGAATCCGCATTTCTGACACACCCTCGCCTACGGGTTCGCAATCGCCGAAGTTGCCATCCTCGGCGCGGTCGATACGCGCCTGAATGCGCGCTGCCGCCCGCTTGTCCCTCAGATTGGCAAACCATGTATCAAAGGTTTGCGTCGTCTGAATATGGATCATGACTCAGATTGTATATTTTGGGATACGAATGATCAAGCCCAATTTAATCGGCCCAATTTAAAGGTTCTTCAGACACATGACTGGGTAAATGTTGCCGCCGGCGGTTGCCGCTGGCGGGCTGATTCCGTTCCCGGTGAGCGCTCTATAGTTATTTGACAGCCGCATCAGGAGCCGCCATGAACGCATTCACTGAAGCCGAATCCATCGCACTGGCAAAGGTCGATCAGAAACGCCTGCAGCGTCTTGCGGTACTCGCCGGCCGCTCACCGCGCGCCATGCTCAAGTTTGTATTGCAGGACGGCTTCGATGCGGTCGAAGAAGACATCCGCGAAACGCTCGCGGCCGAGCATGATGCACAAATTCACGGCACCATCGCGCATGCTGAAGTGATGCGCAGCGCACAGCGGATCATTGAGGCGGCGCGTCTATCCGATTCCGCGCATTGGGTACAACGTCAACTACCGGGTGACTGCGGACACGATCATCATTGATCGCTGATACCGGCAGCGGCAGAATGTGGCGCGGTAGCGGAAGTGTTGCGAATCGTCAATCACCACCGTGTAGCGCATCATTTTGGGTTGCGTGACTTGCATCCGCAGCGGTGCGCGGATCAAGCAGGGCCATTTCCGCAATCAGCGTCTCCGGCGCAATGTCCTGCTCGTTCGGCCACGTCACCGCGCCGAGCACGACGCCGACCTGATTGAAGTAAGGCACATCGCGCAGCTCGCGAAACACGCCGTGATCGAGATAGGGCGTTAGGTCGAAAACTCCCTTTCGGCCATCCTCGATTTCGATATAGATGCGATGGCCGGGAAACGGTTTGACGGTTTTTACGTCCCAGTACATGGTTGCTTCAAAACGAACTTCCTACTTGCCTGAAACCGTTGGTGGATGCGGCTCTACGGAACTATATGCCGTGAAATCGTTGGTGGGAGCGGATTGTAAAGCGGTGAGTGGCATATTGAAATTCGAGCACGGCCTCTTATTCGTTTCTTATTCGTTTGGCGTTACGCCGCCTTCCGCTCAGCGACCCACTCAGCCAGCGCATGATTCATGCGCGTTTGCCAGCCCGCACCGGTAGCCTTGAAATAGGCCAACACCTCCGGGCTATAGCGCACCGTGACAGAAAGTTTGGTCGGGCTGCGTTGCGGGCCCCGTTCACCCTGACGCCGCTTCTCGGCGAGCGCCGCGCGCACGGCGGCATATCCACCGCTCTTTACCACTACCGCATTCTTGAGCGCGGCTTTCTCCGCGCGGGTGAGGTCGCGGTCATCCCCCGGCGCAGCCGCGATGATTTTTTTCCACTCAGCCTTGCTAGAGGGAAATTTGGGTGATGAAGAATTTGATTTCATGTTTCTCCGCCTTGCGCAGACTGATGACGTGCATATCATCGCCGCGCTCCGTGTAAGTCATATGCGCCATCGCACCGTTCAGCCAGCCAAGCAAATTGATGCGCTGTTCGCCATAGGCTTCCCGCGCATCTTCCCAGGTGATGACAGGGTGATCGAATACGGCGTCACAACCCGCAAAGTCAAGGCCATGCTCCTTGATGTTGCGGCGGCGCTTCGGTTCATCCCAAGTCACCATTGCATTAACCCACTATTGTCTTATTGTAACTACGGAAAAAGAGTTTGGCAAATAAACGTATGGCGGGAAACGAGTCGGAGCGTTAACTGAAAACCGTTGGTAATGGGATGGTCACCCCTTCCCGAAACGGCATCAGTGTGCCAATGTGGAGGTTCGACAAACCACAAGATCGACGAAAGGGGTGACCGAAATGAAGATTACGACAATTGGGCTGGACGTGGCAAAGGACGTGTTGCAGATTCACGGCGTCGACGAACGCGGGAAGGTTGTGGTGAGCCGGCAGCTCAAGCGCGGCAAGGTTCTCGAATACTTCGTCAATCTGGAACCGTGTCTGGTTGGAATGGAAGCCTGCGGCGGCGCACACGACTGGGCGCGGCGGCTGACCGGATACGGGCACCAAGTCAAGCTGATGGCGCCACAGTTCGTCAAGGCCTACGTCAAGAGCAACAAGAACGACATGCGCGACGCCGAAGCGATCTGTGAAGCGGTAACGCGGCCGAGCATGCGCTTTGTACCGGTCAAGACGGCAGAGCAGCAAGCACTGCTGGCGCTGCACCGGGCGCGGCAGGGGTATGTCAAGACCCGGACAGCGTTCGCCAACCAGATGCGCGGGCTGCTGGCCGAGTACGGCATCGTCATCAAGCAGGGGATCACGCACCTGTACACGCGCATCCCGGAGGTCCTCGAAGACGGCGAGAACGAGCTACCCGGCATGTTTCGCCACCTGCTGGCGCGGCTACTGGCAAGCCTGAAGGAAACCGACAAGCAGATCAAGGAAATGGAAGCAGAGATCAAGACCTGGCATCAGGAAAATGCTGCCAGCATCCGGCTGGCCACGATCCCCGGCATTGGCCCGCTCACCGCCAGCGCGCTGACAGCTACGGTGGGAAACGCCACGGACTTCAAAAGCGGGCGGCAACTGGCAGCCTGGCTGGGCTTGGTGCCGCGTCAACATTCGACGGGCGGCAAGACCAACCTCCTGGGCATCAGCAAGCGCGGCGATACCTATCTGCGCACCTTGCTGATTCACGGCGCGCGCGCCGTGATCCGGGTGGCCCCGGCCAAGCGCAAACCGGACGACTGGATCAACCGGCTCATCGGCCGGCGCAACAAGAACATTGCCGCCGTGGCGGTAGCCAACCGCAACGCACGCATTGCCTGGGCCTTGCTGACACGCCAGGAGGATTACAAAGCACCGGAACACCGGCATCTTCCTGCGCCACCGGCGGCAGCACCATGCCCGGCTTGACCACCGACGGGCGGCGTCAGGTTATATGTAGGGAACCCGCCGCCCGTCCGTGGACAAGCCTACTTCTTCTTCGCTCCACCCGCAGTAAAACCGCAGCATGCTCCAAGATTCACCGCAGTTGATTCACCGCAGTTGATTCACCGCAGTTGATTCACCGCAGTTGATTCACCGCAGTTGATTCACCGCAGTTGATTCACCGCAGTTGATTCACCGCAGTTGATTCACCGCTTGATACGTTGTTCGATTG
>JANNCZ010000621.1:0-3465 GCA_031387185.1 Burkholderiales bacterium | reverse complement strand
ACTCGACCCTATCCTGCCCGACCCTGCACTGATTGATCCTGCGCGCGCCGCGCGTATCGCCGCCGCCTTTGAAGCCGACATCGCCGCCGGTGCGCTGCCCGGCGCGGTGGTGTTGATCGCGCGCCACGGCAAGCTCGCCTACCTCGGCGCCTTCGGTGCGCGCGACCGAGAGAAGAATTTGCCGATGACCAGCGACGCCATTTTTCGCATCGCCTCGATGACCAAGCCGATAGTCTCGTGCGCGGTGATGATGCTGGTCGAAGAAGGCCGCATCCGTCTCGTCAACCCGATCTCAACCTACCTGCCAGAAATGAAGAACGTGCGTGTCGGTGTCGAGACCACGGACGCGAGCGGCAAGCCGGTGCTGAAACTTGAAGCCCCGCGCCGCGAAATGTCGGTGCAGGATTTGCTGCGCCACACCTCGGGCGTGACCTATGGGCAGTTTGGCGACTCGCTGGTCAAGCAGGCTTATCGCGCTGCCGGCATGATGAGCGCCAAGCAGACCACGGCCGAGTTCATCACCAAGCTTTCCACTCTGCCGCTGCAAAATCAACCCGGCGAAACCTTCGAATACAGCATGTCCACTGACGTGCTGGGCCGCCTGGTCGAAGTGGTGTCGGGCCAGACGCTTGACGCCTTCATCGCCGCGCGCATCACCGGGCCACTGGGCATGCAGGACACCGGCTTTTACGTTCCCGTGTCTGAAGCCGGCCGCGTGGCAGAGGCTCTGATCGACCCCGCGACGGGCGAGCGCCCGCCGATGGCGCGCGACCTCACCGTGAAGCCCGTTTTTTTATCGGGCGGAGGTGGCATGGTCTCGACCGCGCTCGACTACTTGCGCTTTGCGCAAATGCTGCTCAATGGCGGCAAGATCGTGGTCGGCGAAAACGAAGGCAAACGCCTGCTCGCGAGCAAGACCGTCAGCCTGATGACGCACGATCATTTACCGCCCGGCGCCGGCTTCGCACCCACGACACGCGCACAATTTGAAGAGTCCGCACCGATCCCCGAATTCGGCCAGGGCTTCGGCCTCGGCTTTTGCGTGCGCAAGGAAGCAGGCCGCAACCCCGTGCATGGCTCGGCCGGCGAGTTCTACTGGTCGGGCGTGCAGGGTACCTATTTCTGGATCGATCCGTCTGAGTCATTGATCGGCATCCTGATGACCTGCGCGCCGAACGTGCGGCGGCACTACCGCGCGCTGATGCGGCAGCTCACGTATCAGGCGCTGGTAGATTGAGCGCCATCATGCAACGTGTCTTTCTCACACACCCGCCAGAAGCACTCGAAAAATATTACGGTGCCAGGGCCATCGCGGGCCTCAAGCAAATCGCCGAGGTCAAGTTCAATCCCCTCACCCGCGAGCTCACGATGTCCGAGCTGGCCGAGGCTGCGCGAGACTGCGCCATCATCGTCAGCTACCGCCAGACGCCGGGCGCGCCAGAACTGTTTCGTCTCGTCCCCAACCTGATCGCCTTTTCGCGCTGCGCCATCGACATTCGCAATGTCGACGTCGCCGCCGCCGACGCACAGGGCATTCTGGTCACGCAGGCAAGCGCGGGCTTCATCACCTCGGTGGCGGAGTGGTGCGTCGGCGCGCTGATTGATCTCTCGCGCGGCATCAGCGCCTCGGCTGAGGCGTATCACGCCGGGCGCGTGCCGGTAGCGCCGATGGGCCGCGAGTTGCGTGGCTCGACACTCGGCGTCATCGGCTACGGACAAATCAGCCGCGCGCTCTGCCCGCTGGCACTCGCTTTCGGCATGCGCGTCATCGTGTCGGACCCGTTTGCGAAAGTGGACAACGCAGCCATCACGCAAGCAGACCTGCCGCAACTGCTGCGCGAAGCCGATACCGTGGTCTGCCTCGCCATCGCCAATGACGCGACTGAGAACCTGATGAACGACGCTGCGTTTGCGCAAATGAGACCCGGCGCGTTTTTCATCAACCCTTCGCGCGGCAATCTGGTCGATGAAGCCGCGCTGGTGCGCGCGCTCGACAGCGGCCACCTCGCCGCCTGTGCGCTCGATGTGGGCCGTGCAGCGGATCAAATGCCGACGCCCTCCATCGCGCGCCATCCGAAGATCATCGCCACACCGCACCTCGGTGGCTTGACCCCTGCGGCGATTGAACATCAGGCGCTGGAGACGGTCGCGCAGGCGGCGGAAATTTTGCAGGGACGTGCGCCCAAGGGGGCAGTAAATGCGGCAAGCGCGACACGGCTCGTGCGGTGCAACGGACAATAGTCAGCCCAATACCGTTGGTGCGTGCCCTTCCCCGCGGCATCCGCGTGTGCAACCCAAATCAGGGGAATGCCGGTTTGGCGAATGAGTTGAGTTTGCCGTCAAACCCCTGGCCAGGCACGGTGGCAGCGCGCCAGCATCGCCTGGGCAAAGCGATTCAATTCCGACGCGCGCAGCCCGCGCCGCGCCGCATTGCCATCGAAGCGCGCAAGTTCGAATACACGCCCGATCAGGTCAGCGTCACTCTGGGACAGCCGGTCACGCTGGTGATCAGTTCACCGGATTTCGCACACGGATTCAGCCTGCCCGACTTCGGTCTGCGCGCCGACGCGGTGCCGGGCAAGGATGTCGAAGTCACGTTCACGCCCAACAAGGCCGGGCGTTTCGCTTGGGTATGCGACAACTTTTGCGGTGAGGGTCACGACGAGATGAGCGGGTGGTTTATCGTCACGGTCGCCTAAGGTGCTCACTGCATGTGGATTGTGCAAATTTTTTTCTGTAAATGTTCTCATTTCACCCTATCAATCATCAACTGATATCCGTCTCTCGTGAAAATGTTGGGACACTACTGACGGCGCATGAAATTGAATATAGTTGTCATACGGTTACGCAATTCTCAATAATAGAACGGCCACAACACTTCAGACTGCTTGCTGCATCTGGGCACGCGACAGCGGCGTCTCCAGGCTGACGCGCCCAAGTGCGCCGCTGCGATAGTCGGTGAGCAAAGTAATGGCGGCCTTGTCGAAATCGAGACCGGCACCCTTGACGCGGTAACCGCGCTGCGCGGCGATGGCTTCAATCACGGCGACGCCGTCGAAAGCTTCGGCGCTTCGCTCGACCGCTTCTTCGCCCGTTTCTTCGCTCGTTCCTTCGCCCGTTCCTTCGGCATCCACGGCGGCATCCCGCTGATCGGCTGCGACCTCGTCTACGACTGATGTGGCCAGCGTCAGTTTGTAGCGCGCCGCCAGCGCCTGCGGGTAACGTGTCAACAGCAAGCCGGCCAGATAAATCGCCACATCGGATTCGATATAGGCGTTGGTGCCGATCATGTGGCTCGCGGCGAGCATCAGGCCATCGCTCGGGTGTTCGATGCGCGGCCACATCAGGCCGGGGGTGTCGGTGAGGATGGCGGTGGGCGAAAGCTCATAGCGCGCCAGGGCCTTGGTGACCGCCGGTTCATCACCCACCTTCGCCACGCGGCGCTTGAGCAGTGCGTTGATCAGC
>JANNCZ010000616.1:0-2857 GCA_031387185.1 Burkholderiales bacterium | reverse complement strand
CGCGAGTTGTTTGAGGCAGCCAACGCGATTTTCAGTGGTGTGCGTGGCGCGCTCGCGGCGGCCACGATTGGTTCATGTGCGGCGTTCGCGGCGATTTGCGGCTCGTCGATCGCGACCGCCGCGACGTTTTCAAAAGTGGCGATTCCGGAAATGCGCCGCTACGGTTACGACATGGAGCTGGCCACCGGTGCCGTCGCGTCGGCCGGTACGCTGGGCATCCTGATTCCGCCGTCGCTGATCCTGGTGATCTACTCGCTGGTGGCCGAAGAGTCGATTGCCCAGCTGTTTGCCGCCGCGATGATCCCCGGTATTTTGCTGGCGATTGGCTACATCGTCGTCATCGCCATCCTGGCGCGCCTGAAGCCGCACCTGATGCCGGTCACGCCGGCGCTACCGATGGCGCAGCGCATCCGCGCGCTGTGGGGTACCTGGAAACTCGCGCTGCTGTTTGTGCTCGCGGTGGTCGGTATTTATGCAGGCTGGTTCTCACCAACCGAAGCGGCGGCGGTAGCGTCGTTCGCAGCCATCGCCATCGGCTTTGCCACGCGCGCGCTCACGCTGCGCGGCCTCTGGGAGGCCGGCATGGAAACCGTGCAGACCACGGCGATGCTGTTCATCATCGTGATCGGCGCGTTCATCTTCTCGCGCCTGATCGTGCTGACGCAGTTTCCGCTGACGCTCACGGTGTGGGTCAAGCAGATGGGCCTCACGCCGTGGATGGTGATCCTCGCTATCGTCGCGCTCTATCTGCTGCTCGGCACCTTCCTTGAGGAAGTCAGCACCCTGCTGATTACTGTGCCGGTGCTGCTGCCGGTAGTCAAGGGCATTGGCTACGACCCGGTGTGGTTTGGTGTGTTCGTCACCGTGATGTCCACCGTCGGCCTGATCTCGCCGCCAGTGGGACTGACGGTGTTTGTGGTGCAGAGCCAAAACCCGGACATTCCGCTGCAAAAAATCTTTCGCGGCGTGATGCCGTTTTTGTATGCTGACTGTGTGCTGCTTGTTGCGCTGGTGGTGTTTCCTGGCTTGGCGATGTGGCTGCCAGGCGTGCTCAAGTAGGGTGTGTGGCGCTTACTCACGCGAGATGGTGTGCGGGCGGAGATTGCTTCAGCGGGGCGGGGCTTCCTTCAACCAATGGCGTGCGATGTTTTCGCGCGTGGCAAACCACACCCCGCCGCGATTTTTCATGTGCCGCATCAGGGTTGCCAGTCCGGCAATCCGCGCCGCGCGGCCAATGATGCGGGTGTGCAGGCCGATCGACAGCATCACCGGTTTGTGGGCGCCTTCGTTCCATAACCAGTCGAAGGCATCGATACAGTAGCCGGCGAAATCCTGCCCGGTCACGAACGCATGGCGGTCAAAGAAGCGCATGTCGTTGGTGTCAAACGCATAGGGCAGCACCAGGTGCGGCTGGCCCGCCACCTCGACGTAGTAGGGGCAGTCGTCGTTGTAGGCGTCGCTGTCGTACAAAAAGCCGCCGTGCTCGACCAGCAGGCGCCGCGTGTTGACCGAGGGTGACGACTTGGTGTGCCAGCCTACCGGCGCGCGGCCCACCGTTTGTTTGAGTGCTGCCACCGCACGTGCGATTACAGCGCGCTCGTGTATTTCTTCCATGCCGGCGTGGGATTCCCAGCGCCAGCCGTGGCAGCACACTTCATACCCACGCTGCGCGGCGTCGGCAGCGATCCAGGGTGTGGCTTCGAGGGCGCGCCCGCAGGCGTTGACCGTCAGTGGCATGCCGTGCGCATTGATCACGCCGGCAATACGCCCGTAACCCACCCGCGCGCCGTATTCGAAATGGCTTTCCATGCACAGGTCCGGCGCGCCTTCGACCTGCTGCACCGCCTCGTGCACGGCTTCGTTTTTCTCGTCGCCGCCTGAGACGGTCAGCTCGGCGCCTTCTTCCACATTGAGCACAAACGACACGGCAACGCGCGCGCCGCCCGGCCATTTCACTGCCGGGTATTGATGGCGGTAACCCTTCAAATCTCGTGACATGCAGTTCTCCCTTGAGTGGCGTGATGCATTCCGGCAGCCGGTGAAATGATAGTGGCATTGGCCGGCCAGCCGAATACAACGCAGCGGTGTACGCACCGGAGCGCTGTAGAATGCATGACAAGCGAAAAAAGAATTATGTACATTAATCCAGTATACTGAATGCACCGGAGCATGCGGCTGCTGCGAGTGCCATCCGGTACAAGGGCAAGATCGAACACCACTCGATCCCCGTTAAACCAGGCGGCAACGCTGCGGTAACAGCAGAACGCAATGGAGGTGCAGTTGAACCCGGAGGGTCACACCAGCACAGACGCCGAGACCGGGCTTGAGCAGATACTCAACAGCCTTGGCAATGGTGCCTTGCGCGGCGAGTTCCAGCGCGAATGGCGGGTGGCTGACTGGGTGGTCGACTTCTATTTTGCGGACATCTGGCTTGCCATCGAAGTCGATGGCGGCTACCACCGCGCGCTCTCGCGTTGGCGCAAGGACCTGCACAAGACGCGCGACCTCGAAGCGCGCGGCATCACGGTGCTGCGCCTGACGAACAGCGAAGTGCTCGGTGACCGCGAGCGTCTCGTTACGCGGCTGCGTGCCGCATGGCGTGCGGCGCTGGAGCGCAGCCGTGCGCTTCGTGGAGCGGGTGTCAGCATGCGCGAACCGGAAGCACCTGACTACCTGGCCCCGGTCGCTCGCGCGCGCCGTTGCCGCGCGCTGCAATGCTGCAAAACTGCGCGGCGCGATCTTCGAAGAACCGCTCTGGCAGCGCGTCTCGCGGCATGATGCCCTGAAATCCGCGCCCACCAACGGTTTCGTCACTATCATCCGGCGGAGTTTTGGGCCGGCATCGCGGCGCGCTGCG
>JANNCZ010000591.1:0-16647 GCA_031387185.1 Burkholderiales bacterium | reverse complement strand
ATTGTCGGCGTGAATGGTGACGTGAATCTCGGTGCAGTAGCCGGCCAGCGCTTCGTCGATCGAATTGTCGAGCACTTCGAATACCAGATGATGCAGACCGGTACCGTCGCTGGTGTCGCCGATGTACATGCCGGGCCGTTTGCGTACCGCTTCCAGACCCTCGAGGATCTGGATCGAGGAAGCCCCGTACGCGTTTTCGGCGGACTCGCGGGGCTCGTTGGGTACGGCGGGTTGCGGCTCGGTCATGCGGTGATCCTGACTATTGCTGGGTTGAAAAACACATTGCTTGCAGCGAACTGCTTTGCCTGCTGTTGCCGTCAGCCGGCCAGCGAACTCAAATACGCATCGGCATCACGACATACTTGAATTCGCTGTTGTCGGTGGTCGTGAACAAGGCGCTTGAATTGGCGTCGCCCAGGGACATGACCAGGGTTTCGCTCTTGATATGCGTGAGAACGTCGAGCAGATAGGTGACATTGAAGCCGATGTCGATGACCTCGCCGTGATAGTCGATCTCGACTTCTTCCTGGGCTTCTTCCTGGTCGGTATTGGTGCAACTAATCTTGAGGCTGTTGTCACCGACGATGCAGCGCACACCCTTGAATTTTTCGTTGGTCAAAATCGCAGCACGCGTCAAGCATCCGATCAACTCTTCACGCGAAATGTCGAACGCGTTTTTGTAACCGGTGGGAATCACCCGGTTGTAGTCGGGAAATTTTCCTTCAACCAGTTTGGATACCAACTCGACATTGCCAAATTGGAAACGCACCTGGTTCGACGCAATATCGACGCGCACAGATTCTTCAGTGTCCTCGAGCAAGCGCTCCAGCTCGATCACTGTTTTGCGCGGAATGATGACTTCCTGCTTTTCCACTTCACTGTCAATCGGCAGTGACGCAAACGCGAGCCGGTGGCCATCTGTCGCTACCACTTTGACACTGCCCGGCTCGACAATCAGCAACAACCCGTTGAGGTAATAGCGGATGTCCTGTTGTGCCATGGCGTACTGCACCAGCGCAAGCAAACTCTTCAGGGCTTTTTGCCCGAGTGAAAAACTGGCTTTGAAGTCGGTCGCCTGTGCCACCGTGGGGAAATCTTCAGCCGCCAACGTCTGGAGCGCAAAGCGCGACTTGCCCGATTTGATATTGAGTTTTTTATTGTTGAGCTCGAGTGCGACGGTGCCCGCTGGCAAGGCACGCAAAATATCGAGCAGCTTGCGCGCCGCCACGGTAGTGGCAGCATCCGCACCAGCACCGCCATCGGCCTTGGTGGAAATTTGCACTTCGATATCGGTAGCTAGAAACGAGAGTTCACCCCCGGTCTTGCGGATCAATAGATTCGACAGAATCGGCAAGGTATGACGGCGCTCAACAATGCCACTGACAGTCTGAATCGGTTTCAACAGTGCATCACGTTCAGCGGAGACTAGTTGCATGATCTATTCCTTTTATATAACTAGTAATGACTAATAGGAGCCTGTGGATTGCGGGATAACAAGGAATTGGTTGGTAAATCAATACCTTGGTTGATACGTCAAGGTGTGCAGCGTTGTGGGAAAGAGTTCCGTTGATTGTGGGTAACTTTGCGCGGTGTCAGAAAAAGTCTGTTTGTCCACAATCTGCACACAGGCAATACATGTGTTGTCCCCAAGCTGCCGTGTTGTGCCATGGTTGATGGAATAGTTGTGTTAACCCTTGATGATTTGGTCGAGTACATGCAACTCGTGATTGAGTTGCGTATCGGTCTTGCGGTGTTCGGCAATCTTGCGTACAGCATGCAAGACAGTGGTATGGTCGCGTCCGCCGAAAGACTCGCCAATCTCGGGTAAGGACAGTGAGGTCAGTTC
Organism: Burkholderiales bacterium; assembly: GCA_031387185.1. Classification (GTDB taxonomy): domain Bacteria; phylum Pseudomonadota; class Gammaproteobacteria; order Burkholderiales; family JAEUOS01; genus CANJDH01. Next base: position 14,801 of record JANNCZ010000591.1, on the reverse strand, counting down.
CTTGGCGAAATACATGGCAATCTGGCGCGGTTTGACCAGGTCAGCCGTGCGCTTTTTGGAAAACAGTTCAGGTACTTTGACACGGTAAAAATCGGCCACGGTCTTTTGGATGTTTTCCAGTGAGATGGCGCGGGTCTGGATGCGTAAGAGATCACGCAACGCGTCGCGGGCGACATCGAGTGAGATGTCGCGTGCGTGAAACTGGGAAAATGCGATCAACTTGCGCAGCGCGCCTTCGAGCTCACGCACATTGGAGCGCAGATGTTTGGCGATGAAAAACGCCACCGTCTCATCGAGTTCAATGCCCTGGCTTTCTGCTTTCTTGAGCAAAATGGCCACGCGCATTTCGAGTTCTGGTGGCTCAATGGCGACGGTTAAACCCCAGCCGAAGCGTGAAATAAGGCGGTCTTCAATGCCGGGAATTTCACGTGGATAGGTATCACAGGTGATGATGACCTGTTTGTGTGCTTCGACCAGCGCATTAAACAGGTAAAAAAACTCTTCTTGCGTGCGGTTCTTGCCGTTGAAAAACTGGACGTCATCAATGATCAACAGGTCCAGCGAGTGGTAATAACGCTTGAACTCGTCGAACGTTTTCTTTTGATAAGCCCGCACGACGTCAGTCACATACTGTTCGGCGTGAATGTAGCGAATGCGTGCTGCAGGCCGCTCCTGATGTAAAAGGTTGCCGATGGCTTGCACTAGATGCGTCTTGCCAAGGCCGACGCCGCCGTAGAGGAACAGCGGATTGTAGGAAGTGCCCGGGTTTTCGGCAACCTGCATGGCGGCCGCGCGCGCCAACTGGTTGGCTTTGCCGGTGACGAAACTGTCGAAGCTGTGATCGCGATTGAGACGGGTCCGCTCGAATACGGTGGCTGACGCAGACATGGCTGCGGCTGGCGCGCTAGCGAGGGCATCGGTAACACTGACCTCGGTCTCGCTGCCGGTGCCGCCATTGGCACGCATTGAGGGTTTTTTGGCTGGCGCCGTGTAGTCCACACCTACCGGCACTGGAGTACCCCAATAATCGTTCGCCAACGCTTCAAGCCGGCCGAGAAAGCGGTCTTTGATCCACTGCTGCACAAACCGGTTCGGTGCGATCAGCTCGACACCGTTGCCGCCGGACTTCTTGACCTTGAGCGGTTTGATCCAGGTGTCAAATTGCTGAGCGGACAATTCTTTGGCGAACAGCTCGCAGCTGTGTTGCCAAAATGCCTCTGCCGTTGTTGTGGTGACCTCGCCTGCCTGCGGCTGCGCGGCGCGCGCGGCATCACGTTCAATCAAAGCGGCGGGCATGTAGGGGCGATTTGCGGTGCGTTGCGAAGCGGTGTCGAGGTGTGAAGCCGGATGCGAAAGAAGCGCAAAAAGGCGCTCAAAAACATTCCAAATTCAACGCGCAATTTTACCCGGTTATCCACAGGAACCGGCTTGCGCCGCAAGGCGGAAAAGAGCCTTGTTCGTTGACGCAAAAGGCAAATTTGGTGTCTAATTACGGGTTTCGCCAAAATCTTAATCAATTCGTTTTTTCTTTGAAGGAAATTGCATCATGAAACGTACTTATCAGCCTTCCGTCGTGCGCCGCAAACGCACCCACGGCTTTCTGGTGCGCATGAAGACCAAAGGTGGCCGCGCCGTCATCGCCGCGCGCCGCGACAAGGGCCGCACGCGTCTCGCGGTCTAACGCGAACACCCCGGCCAGCGCCGCCGAAACCCGTCCTCACTCACCGGGCGCAGCCATGCTTTCCGGCGACGATTTCGCCGCCGTCCTCAAAAGCCGCGAGCGCAAGCGTTCGGCGCACTTCTCGCTGCACTGGCGCAGCACTACAGCGGCTCTTGATGCCCCCGGGGTATTTCCGGGGGCTACTGCGGGCGCCAAAGCTGCCCGGCTCGGTCTGGTGGTCTCCAAAAAGCTCGCACGCACTTCTGTGCGGCGTAACCTGATCAAGCGTCAAACGCGAACGTTGTTTGCCGCATGGTTGCGGCAGAGACCGGCGGAGCTGCCGATCAAGCCAACGTGGGACGTGGTGCTCAAGCTGACTGCCAACGTCTCTGCTTTGCCGCGGGGGGCGCAGTTCGCGGAGATTGCGGGACTGATGCGTGCGCTGCCTGAAACCCCAGCGACCGTAGCAACCGCAGCAACCGTAGCAACTGCGGCAGCCTGAGCGCCCATGCAAACTGTTTTGATCGCACTGGTAAAGGCGTATCGCTACGCGATCAGCCCGTGGCTCGGGCGGCACTGCCGGTTCGAGCCATCTTGTTCGGAATACGCCGTCGCTGCTCTCAGTACCCACGGCGCGCTCAAAGGCACGTGTTTGTCTGCAACCCGTTTGTGCCGCTGCCATCCCTGGCATCCGGGCGGATTTGACCCGGTGCCGCCGCGCGCCACACTTTAAATCGACCCCCAAGATGCCCTCCATGGACACCCGCCGCCTGATCCTTTTTTTCATCTTCAGCTTTTCGCTGGTGATGCTGTGGGACGCCTGGCAAAAGCAGCAGGCCAAACTCAACGCGCCTGCACAAACCGCAACTGCCGTCAAACCCGCTGTGGCTGGCGTACCAGTGCCGGGCGCGCCGCTCGCCACGCCGCCGGTGCCGGGGGCCACACCTGCTGTGCCTGCCGCGTCGAGCGGTGTGCCCGCGCTGCCGGCTTTGCCTGGTGCGCCGGTTACAGCACCCACAGCAGCACCTACTGCGGCAACCCGCGCGACGGTGAAAACCGATGTATTCAGCGCCGAGATCGTCAGCGAAGGCGGTGACCTGCGTTATCTCGAATTTTTGCAACACAAGAGCACGCTCGACAAAGACAAAACCTTCATCATGCTTGGACCGCAGCACAGCTACTTTGCGCAGACCGGTCTCCTGGCTGCTGGCGTAGAGTTGCCGACGCACAAGACCCCGTTCACGCTGGCGGGCGGTGCCTACGAGCTCAAACCGGGTGAAAACAGCCTCACCGTGCGCATGGAAGCGACGGTGCCGGCAACCGGCGGCGCAATCAAGGTGGCCAAGGTCTACACCTTCACGCGCGGCAGCTACGTGATCGGCGTCGGCTACGAAATCAGCAACGGCGGCGCAGCCGCGATTGCGCCCTCGGCCTATTTGCAGATGGTGCGCAACGGCAAGGCACCGGACGGCGACTCGCAATTCCTGCAAACCTTCACTGGCGCGGCATTTTTTAACGCCAAGGAAAATTTCCAGAAGCAAGACTTTGGCGACATCGAGAAGGCCAAGACGATTCCGGTCAAGTCTTCCCCTGATGGCTGGGCCGGCATGATCCAGCATTACTTCGCCGCTGCCTGGCTACCGCCGAAAGAAGGCACGCCGGGTGCCAACTGGAATAACGCCACGCGCGAGTTCTACACCAAGAAAGTGGCTGACAATTACTATTCGGCCGGCATGATCGTCCCCGCAGGCACCATCGCACCGGGCGCGACAATGAAGTTTGACGCCCGCCTGTTTGCCGGCCCGCAGGATCAGGACATGCTTGCCACGATCCAGCCCGGCCTCAATCTGGTGGTCGACTACGGCTGGCTCACCATCCTCGCGCAGCCGATGTTTGAGTTGCTCAAATGGCTGCACAAGATGCTCGGCAACTGGGGCTTGGCCATCATCGCGCTCACGGTCATTATTAAGGGCGTGTTCTTCCCGCTCTCGGCCGCGTCCTACAAATCGATGGCGCGCATGAAAAAGGTCGCGCCGCGCCTGGCCGCGCTCAAGGAGCGTTATGGCAATGACCGCGTGAAGATGAATCAGGCGATGATGGAAATGTACAAGGAAGAAAAGATCAATCCACTCGGCGGCTGTCTGCCGATCGTGATCCAGATTCCGGTGTTCATTGCCCTCTACTGGACCCTGCTCGCCTCGGTCGAAATGCGGCACGCGCCGTTTTACCTGTGGATCACCGACCTGTCGGCGCCCGACACGCTGTTCGGCACCATCCCCGGTCTCGGCATGCCCGTCGGCCTGCTGCCGATCATCATGGCAGTGTCGATGTTCATCCAGACCAAAATGAATCCGACCCCACCCGATCCGATCCAGGCCAAGATGATGACCATCATGCCGATCGTGTTCTCGATCTTTTTCTTCTTCTTTCCGGCGGGCCTCGTGCTCTATTGGGTGGTCAACAACATCCTCTCGATTGCGCAGCAGTATCAGATCACCAGGATGATTGAGTCGGGCGAAGACCCGGACAAGAAAAAGAAGAAGACGTAAACGTTGTGCCACGGAGCGAAGCGGCGACAACAACGCGCTGGCTGGAAGTCTGTGAAAACCTGGACCAGCCCTTGGTGATGGACGGGGCTGATTGAATGCTCAGGCTGCCCCGGTCTGTCAGCGGTTTCATTTGGCGCGGGGTGGTGCAACGCCCCATTCGCTGGCCAGTATCCGCGCCAGCTCGGGGTTCCAGAACTGGTTTCTCCCCGAAATCGAGTTCAGCATTTTTTCGGGCGGGATATCGGGATTTTTGAAGTCGCGCGCTGTTTTCAAAATGGATTGCGACACCGCCTCCGCGTCCCGCTCGTAAAGAAGCTGGAGCAGATCGCCGGGGTGCAAGACGGCAACACCAAACAGCTTGAGTAAGTCCGGCGGGAAATCCGCCAGATTTTCCGTGACCAAGACAACCGCCCGGCCAAGCTGCCAGCTCAAGTACGCCGCCCCGAGCGCGACATGAATGTCATCCCCATCCGGCAGGTGGCTTAGCGGCGTGTAACGCGCTTGCGTCCTCAGATTCAGCATAGTGTCAGACTCCACCCAGGCCTCGGGCGTCGAGTGTTTGACCAAGTGGAGCTTGATGACTTCCAGGCGGGCAGATGCCCAAATGAGATCAGCATCTTCCATCCGGCGCCGATTGTCGTCGGCGCGAATCCGTGCCCGGTGCAGTATGGTTTCCTTCTCGATTTCCGGCGTCCAATACAGTTCAATCTGTTCGGCGGCGTGCAGGTCATACAAGACGTTTGAGACCACGTCCTTGACCAGAATGCATGCGTCAGCCAAGACGGCTGGAGGGGCCGTCTTGGCGGGCATCAGGCGATTCCCAGGCTGCGCGCCAGGCCCACGGCGCGCTGGCGGGATTTCAGGCGTATATTTTTTTCGGCCGCCGTCTCAGGGCCGATTCCCGGCTCTGGTTTGAAACCAGTGCGAACATCAGCCACCGTCAAGCGCCGCGGCTTGCCGCCGGTTTTTTTGAGCCACTGGCGGAAATCAGAAGCCAGCACCCTGCGATGTCCCTTCTCGGTACGCGTCACCGTCCCGGTATAGGTCGGGCCATCGAGCAAGGCGGCAATGAAGGGGCGGCTGAATCCCGAAAGTTGCGCCGCCTCTTCGGTGGTCAACCATTCCTTTTCTTGTTTGATTGCAAGTTGGCCGATCGTTTCAAGAAAGCGGACGTTGCCGATCATGCGGCCAGCAATCTCCTTGCTCATTTCCTGTGTGGATTTCAAGCCGGGGATGCGCGCCCGTGGCCGGGAAACAGTGCGCAGCGCAGCTGAAAGCTCGACGGCGATCATGTCCTGCAGGGATTTGCGGATTCTTGAGTGCACGGAGAGACGCATGGGACACCTCATAAATCGAAAAAATCGAAATGTACTATACGCCCGTTGCAGTCGCTTTTCAACACCGCCGCCGCAAATCAAACAAGCGCCCAGTTCGGGCGGTTATTATTTGTACGATGAATTCGGGTTGGCATGCGTGACGGCAAGGGACGCCTCACATTTGCAAATGGCGATTATTACGATGGTGACTGGAAGGCGAATCAGCGTCACGGCAATGGGTTACTACGTTGGGCCGGAAACAGTTTTTACGACGGCGAGTTCCTTGGCGGCCAGTTTCATGGAGACGGGTTGTTGCAGCAGCCTGGCCAGATTTATCAAGGAGCCTTCCTTAACGGTATGAAACACGGAAAGGGCGTGTTGAACCGGCGTGATGGCACTCGCTATGAAGGCCAATGGGAAGCGGACGTTTTGAAGGGTGTGGTCAAGGGGGAGTGGACTGGCGGAAGTTACGAAGGCGAAGTGCGCAATGGCCGCTTTCATGGCAGAGGTATGGTGAGTTATCGCAACGGTCAATCGTATGAGGGTGAGTTTGTCGAGGGCCTGCGTCATGGTGTGGGGAGAATGTGTTACCCCGCGCATTGCTCGGAATCTCCGCGCAACTGTTACCCGATGTTCTGCCAGGCTTCGCGCTGGAATCAAGATCAGGTCCGGGAGCCGGTCAAATTGTTTTCGTTTGTGAAGCCCAAATTTCAATGATGGCGAGACCGTGAGCCGCAGTGATTTCATAGCCGCAATCGCAACCGCTCCCGGCCGCGCTGGCGTCGGCGTCGTGCGCGTTTCGGGGCGTGACATCGCGCGCGTACTTGACGGCCTCATCGGCAAACCGCTGACGCCGCGTGTGGCAACGCTGGCGGTGTTTAGTGATGCCAACGGCGTGGCGATCGACAGCGGCATCGCGTTGTATTTCAAGGACCCGCAGTCCTACACCGGCGAAGACGTGCTCGAGTTGCAAGGCCACGGCGGGCCGGTGGTACTCAATCTCTTGCTCGCACGCTGCCTTGAACTCGGCTGCCGCGTGGCCGAGCCGGGCGAGTTCACGCGTCGCGCTTACCTCAACGGCAAGCTTGATCTTGCACAAGCGGAGAGCGTGGCTGATTTGATTGAAGCGGCTTCGGCGCAGGCGGCGCGCGCAGCGGTGCGCTCACTCGACGGTGCGTTCTCACGCGAGGTGCATGCTCTGCGCGATGAGCTGGTGACGCTGCGCATGCTGGTCGAAGCGACGCTTGATTTTCCGGATGAGGAAATCGACTTCCTCAAGCGCGAGCATGCCTGGACACGGGTTGATGCTCTAAGAGCCGCTCTGGGAGCTATTCTTGGCCGTGCCACGCAGGGCGCGCGCTTGCGCGGTGGGTTGAACGTGGTGTTGGCCGGGCGGCCCAATGTGGGCAAGTCATCGTTGCTCAATGCGCTGGCTGGTGAAGAGGCGGCGATTGTCACCGCTGTACCTGGCACCACGCGCGACCGCATTGAAAAAGCGATCCTGATCGACGGCATGCCGCTCAACATCATCGATACAGCGGGCTTGCGCGAGAGTGTGGATGAGGTGGAGAAAATCGGCATTGCCCGCACGCGTGAAGCGATTGGTCGCGCGGATCTGGTGTTGCATCTGGTTGATGCGACGGCGGGCATGACGGCGGCGGACGCACAGGTTGCCGCCGAACTGCCGGCAGAAGTTGTGCGCCTGACGCTGATGAACAAGATCGACAGTGCGGGGCTGCCCGCCAGGATCGAGGAGCGCGCGCAGGGTGCAGGGGTGAAGGTTGGTACCGGTACCGGTACTGGTGCCGACGCCGACGCCGACGCCGACGCCGACGCCGGTGCGATTATGGGCTCAGGCACTCCCGGTTCGGCGGGCGCGCGAGGGGCCAGCGGCGCAACAATTTATCTCTCCGCCAAAACTGGCGCGGGTCTCGAGCTACTGCGTGCGGAATTGAGACGCCATGCGGGCCTTGAAGGCGCAGGCGAAGATGTGATCCTCGCGCGCGCGCGCCACGTCGATGCGCTGACACGGGCTTTGAGTGGTGTGGATGCAGCGCTGCCGCATCTCAACCCCGCCGCGCTGGCCTTGGAACTGTTCGCCGAAGAGCTGCGCCTCGCGCAAGACGCGCTCAACACCATCACCGGTGAATTCACGCCGGATGACTTGCTGGGCGAAATCTTTGGGCGCTTTTGCATCGGCAAATAGTTTGCGGCGCGTTACGCGCACGCTTTACTTGCCGAGGTTACGCTCCAGCGTCGCCAGCGCCTTGGCGTAGCTGTTGTCCGCTTCCACCGCGCGCAAGCGCGCGTCCTGCATCACGATCTGCGCTTCGATGTGTTGCACGCGGCCGAGGCGTCCGGCTTCGACCTGGGCCAGCACAGCAGTGTGCTGGCGCGCGGCGGTGGCGGCCAGTTCGGCGGCGGCGGTGCGCTGTGCGCGCGCGCTGACGGCAGCGGCGTAGGCGGTTTCGGTTTCTTCGAGCGCCTTCAATACGGCTTCGCGGTAGAACGCGGCCAATTCCTGCGGGCTGGCGTCGCGCGCTTCGAGGCGCACGCGCGCGGCGCGCACCTCGGGGCGTTCGAGCAGGGCGACGGGCAACGCCGCGCGGATTGCATACGCAGCGTCCGCTGGTGCCAACGCCGACGCCGGCACGGGTGCAGATGCGGACGCAGGCTCGCCGGCGTTCTCGCCGGTCAGCGCGGCGATGCGCGCGTTGGCTGCGGCGCGCTCTTGCGTCGCGCGCACATTCAATGCGCGCGCCTTGATCGCGGCTTCGTTCATGCGTTCAAGATCGGCCTGCGTCGCCAGCCCGGCGGCGAGTCGTTGATTGATCAGCAGCAATCCTTGCGCGCCGAGTGCATCAAGCACGCGCGCGATGTCCAGCTTGGCTCCGGCGGTGCGTGCGTCGAACCACGCGTGGGCCAACTCTTCTGAGAGTTGCAGATCGAGGCGCGCCAGTTCGGCCGCGTGCATGCGCTGCTCGATGTCACCGCCGGAAAAACTGCGCCGTGCATTGCTGATGCGTGCCTCGGCCTGCGCACGCGCCGGGCTGTGCGCGCGCGCCAGTGCGATCAGGCGCGCGAGCGCGGGTTCGCCAAGTGACGCGTCACGCGCGCCGCTTTCCACCGCGTCGGCAGGGACGTTGTGAAAGGTGGTTGGGAGTAGGACTACCGGAACAGTAGATGCAGTGGCGGCTTGCGCGGATGCAGCCGGTGCGTGGGTCAACAGCACCAGTGGGAGTATCACCGGCAAAACCAGGGTGTTGACGAAAAGCCATTGACCCATGCCGCCAAGAGTGGCTCCCACCAATGGTTTTGTCGTGATGCCTGCGAAGAACCGCATGCCTACTTGCTCGCAGGCCGGGCGCCTTTGGCGATTCGCACCAAGACACGCTGGCCGATCAGGGGTTCTCCAGCCGCCGCGCTGCCGCCCGCGTCCAGCGTGACGATCATCTCAACACTGCGCACATCGGCGCGCTCAGCCGGGTCGTCCGACGGGGCGCGTGCGCCGAAGGCGAGGCCGATGCTGGCGATCTTGCCCTTGAGCACGCGCGATTCGTCCGCTTCGAGCACCACATCGGCTGGCATGCCGGGCACTACCTGGGTCACGAAGCGCTCTTCCAGATCGGCGCGCACCACGAGTGGCGCTTTTGGCGCGAAAAGAAACAAGGGTGCGTTGGCAGCGGTTTGTGCGCTGTCGCCGGCGCGCGCAAAGCGTTTGATGATGCGGCCATCGCGGGGCGCGCGCACCGCGCGCAGCTCGACTTCGAGTGACGCGAGTTTGATGCGCGTTTGCGCAGCGGCGCTTTGCGCGCGCAGGGCGTCGGTTTCGGCGCGGATCAGCGCGACCTGATCGCGCCGCTCGTCGCGCTCGGCGCGCGCCACGGCTTGCGTCGCTACCAAAGGTTCGACACGCGCGAGTTCGCGTTCGGCGGCGGCGAGCTTGATTTGCAGCGGCTTCATGCGGGCATCGATCTCGCCCACTTCGTTGCGGGCGGCTTCGAGTTGCAGGCGTGCTTGACGGTCGTCGAGTTGCGCGAGCAGTGCGCCCTTTTTGACGTCAGCGCCTTCGCTTGCGTGCAAGCTGACGATGATGCCGTCGCGTGCCGTGCCGAGGCGCGTGAGGCCGCCGGCCACGTCGATGCGGCCTTTGGCGAAGGCGGCGTATTGTCCTGTGGCGGCAGCAGCGGGCGCTGGTTTGGACTGCGCATGTGCGCTGCCTGCACTCGCCGCACTTCCCGCAATCCCAATGATGGTAATCGCGGCAATGGTGACAAGCGCGCCAAGCGACGCGCAACCGATGGCCGAAAACAGCGTTGCGGCGAGTCTGTTGCCGCGCCGCAAATCAATGAGGAGTCTGGCGTTCATCAGAAACAATTCTCCCGTCTTCCAGGTGGATTACGCGGTGCGCAAAGTGGGTGAGGCGCGGATCATGGGTGACACACAACACCGCTGCGCCGCGCTCGGTGGCGGCGCGCTGCATCAGCAGGGCGACGGCCTGTCCGTTGTTGCCATCGAGCGCTGAGGTCGGCTCATCCGCAAACAACAGTGTAGGCGCTTTGGCGAGCGCACGGGCGATGGCGACGCGCTGCTTTTCACCGCCCGACATCTCGGCTGGCTTCAAGTGCGCGCGTGATGCGAGGCCCACCGCAGCGAGCGTGTCGCGCGCGCGCTGGCGTGCTTCGGCGGGCTTTACGCCTTGGTATTGCAACGGCAGCACGACCTGGTCTTCGGCATTGAGCGCAGGAAACAAATTGAAGCCCTGAAAGATGAAGCCGCAATGCCGGAGGCGAAATGCGTCGAGTGCAGCAGGGCGCAATTGCCACAGGTCTTGCCCGAGCGCGCTGACGCGGCCGGCGTCAGGGCGGGTGAGGCCCGATAGCGCAGCGAGCAGGGTGCTCTTGCCTGAGCCGGATGGCCCGCTCACGAGCGTGAGTTCACCGGTAGCCAGCGCAACCGAGACACCAAACAGCACCTGTGCCGAGGTCTTGCCACTGGTGAAGCGTTTGTCTATCGCGGTGGCCGAAATGGCGGCGGGCGGTTCCGGTGGCGCGTGGTTGTGGCTGCCATCCGATTGCGCCGGGATTGCCGAACCGGTAGGGGAGTTGTTCATCGGAGCAATGCCGCCGGGTCGGCGCGCCCAAGCGCGCGCAATGCCAGCAGGCCGGAGCCAATGGCGATGATGAGGGTGAGTGCGGCAGTGAGCGCGAGCGTCCAGTGCGGAAACGCAATCGCGACATACGCGTGGTGTGCGGCCAGATGAATCAGCCAGGTGAGCAGGCCGGTGATGAGCAGCCCCGCGATGCCGATCCAGAACGATTGCTCGATCACGACAGCGCGCAGCGAGCCTTGCGCCACGCCGAGTGCGCGCAGGGTGGCGTATTCGCGAATGGACGCGGTGATGGCTGCCACCAGCGTTTGGCTGGTGATCAGAATGCCAACGATGAGGCCGAGCAGGGTGGAGAACGCGAAGCCCGCACCCGCGCCCGATTCGGTGAGCCAGTACCACTGCGAGCGGTGCGAGAACTCGCGCGCCGTCCACACCTGAAAGTGTTTCACCGGGCCTTGCGGGTTCAGTTCGGCGCGCACGGTTTCAGCGAGCGCTGCGTCGCCCGGGTTTTTGAGGCGCAGCAGGAAGTAGGACACCTCCTGTTGCTCGCGTGCTGCCGAGCCGTCGATGGTGCGCGCCGACGCGAGCGAGGTGACGATGTTGACGCCGCCGATGGCGCGCAAGCCTTTGATCGCGGCCACCACCTTGACGCGCTTGCCGCCGATTTCGGCGGTGTTGCGCGGTATCACGCCGTTTTTCGCGGCGCCGCTTGCTGCGGTTTGTGGAGCGCCGGGCGCCGCCGGGCCGTTTGCGGCTGCCGGCTCTTTGGCGCCGGTACCGTCAATGTTGGTGAGACTGATCCCGAGCTTGTCGATATCCGCCTCGTCGATGATGACTGTCATCGGTTCGAGCAGCAGTGCACGCGTTTGCGGCGGCAACACTTTGGCGAAGGCCATGCCACTGGAGGCCGGGTCAATGCCGAGCAGATAGGCGTACAGATTTGTGCCATCGGGCGTGCGCCAATCACTCTGCGCAAAGATGAAGGGCTCAAGGTCAGCCACTTGCGGGTGCAGGCGCAGCCGCGTCTCGACCTGTGCATTGAACGGTTTGCCGAGGTCTATGCTCTGCGTGCCGGTGAACCCGGCCCAGAGGTCGGCGCTGGACTCATCGATATAGACCGCGACGGTGCCGAACATGCCGATCAGCAAACCGAGTTGTACCAGCACCAAGAGGCCGGAGAAGGCGACCGCCAAAACAGCGGCGAGGAAGCGCCGCCATTCGTGGCGCAGGGTGGCGCGGGCGAGGGAGACCATGTCAGGCGGCGCGGAAAAGCCGGAAAAGCGCTGGTTGGCGGTTGATGTACGAGAACATCATGGAGCGCGAGCATAGCAGCGTTAACCCGCACCGCTGCCGCCGCGCGCGGCGGGCCTGCGACAATAATGGCATGCGCAGTTGGTACGCAGTTGGTGGTTCGGTTGCCGGTTCAGAGGGTGATTCGGCTGGTGGTTGGGTTGGTGCTGATTTGGTGGTTATCTGGCGGCAGTGTGGCAGCAAGCCGGCAGTCTTAGCAAGGAGCAAGCATGCAAATGTTGGACGTGAATCCACGCGGCGGGTGGTATCGCATTGAGAGGTGCAATATCTCGATGAAGGGCTCGCTCGCAGCTCTGGCGGCGGGTCTGGTGATGCAGTCCGCCATGGCCCAGGATTACCCGGTGCGCCCGATCAATTTTGTCGTGTCCTACGCGGCTGGCGGCAATGGCGACATTCGCGGCCGCCAGATTGCGCAGAAGCTCACCGGCATTTTGGGCAAGCCCGTGGTGGTGCAGAACATGGCTGGTGCGGGTGGCAATATCGGCACCGATTTTGTCGCCAAGGCCGTACCGGATGGCTACACCATTGGCATGGGGAGCTTTGCGCCGATGTCAGTCAACGCGGCGCTGTTCAAGAGTCTGCCGTTCAACCCGAAGACTGATCTGTTGCCGGTGGTGCTGATCGAGCGCGGCCCGCTGGTGCTGATGGTGCATCCGAAGTCGCCCTACAAGAGTGTGCAGGAGGTGGTCGATGCGGCGCGTGCGCGGCCAGGCGTCCTGTCCGCGGCGAATGCAGGCATCGGCGGCTCGCATCATCTGTCGGCGGAGCTGTTCCGGCAATCGGCCGGCATCGAGATCATCAATGTGCCTTACAAGGGCGGCGCGCCAGCGACCACCGACTTGCTGGCCGGCAATGTGGACATGATGTTTGAACAGATGTATGCGGCTGCGCCGTCGATGGCCAGCGGCAAGCTGCGTCCGCTGGCGATGACCGGCAGCCGGCGCCTGCCACAGTTTCCCGATGTGCCGACGTTTGGCGAAGTCGGCTTTCCCAAAGTGGTGGTGCTCAACTGGCAGGGTGTGATCGTGCCCAAAGGCACGCCCGCAGCGATTGTGGCCAAGCTCAACGACGCCGTGAACCGCGCGCTCAAAGAGCCTGACATGCGCGACAAGATCACTTCACAAGGCAACGAAGTGGCAGGCGGCACGCCGGAGGAATACGCTGCGTTGATTGCGAGCGAGTCGGAGAAATGGGCGCGCGTGGTGCGTGAAGCGAAGATCCGTCCGGAGTGATGCCCTGAACTTCGTTTATCGATTTGCGGTGGGGTCCGTGCCGCCGGGTGCATGGCGCGCGGGCGGCGCGTGAACGCACCTTTGCCACAACGTCCGCGGCACGCGACCGAAGAGCAAGATGTGGCTCAGGACGCGGCTCAGGGTGGGGGTCAGAGTGCGGCTGGCCAACCCGTGAGCAGAGGTTCGCTGCGCGCGCAGGGCCTTGCACTGATTCTGTGTATCGCGGCGGGCGCCGCGTGCGCGTGGCTGCGCACGCCGATTCCGTGGATGCTTGGGCCGTTGTTTGCGATGGCAATTGCACGTTGGCGCGGTTTGAGCATCGATGCGCCGCGCGGTTTCCGCAACTGCGGGCAACTCTTGATCGGCACTGCGCTGGGCCTGTATTTCACGCCCGAGATGCTGCGCCTGGTCGCGAAATTTCTGCCGTGGATGGTGGCGGCCGGGTTGTTCGCCATCGTGATCGCGTTTCTCTGCGCGCAGGTGCTGACGCGCTGCGCGCGTCCGTTCACGATTGATGCGACGACGGCGTTCTTTGCCTGCGTGCCCGGTGGCGCGTCGGAGATGGCCAATCTCGCCGAGCGTTACGGTGGGCGGCAGGATCTGGTGGCGGCCGGACAGAGCCTGCGCATCCTGATCATCGTTGCGGTGATTCCGTTTGCTTACACCTACGCGGGCATTCACGGCGCCGATGCCTACGCGCCCGGTCCTAAATTGGTGGAGATGGCCGGCCTCGCGCAACTGCTGGCGCTGTCGATTGTGGCGGGCCTCGCAGCGTATCGCACCGGTGTGCCCAACGGTTTTGTGCTCGGCCCCTTGTTCGCGACCATCGTGCTGACCGGCTCCGGGCACCTGTGGTCGGCGATGCCACAGTGGCTGATCAACGCCGGGCAATTGATGCTCGGTTGCGCGCTCGGTGCGCGCTTTGAACAAGATTTTTTTCGCAGCGCACCGCGCTTTTTGTTTGCGGCAGGCGTGGCCACGTTTGCCGCGCTCGGCTTGTCGTCGGCGTTCGCGCTCGCGATGGGAGCGCTGGCCGGGATTCACTGGACCACCGCGATCCTCGCGCTCGCGCCCGGCGGCATGCCCGAGATGAGCATCACCGCCAAGGTGTTGCAACTCGGCGTGCCGGTGGTGGTGGCGTTTCACGTGACACGCATGGCGATTTTGGTGACCATCAGTGGGGCGGTGTTCAAGCGGTTTTTGAAACCGCGTGATTGAACTGGATTGCCGGGGCTTCACGGATTGGCCAATGCCTATGCCAACATCGGGGCTTGGAGAAAGTTGAGAGGCCGCTGAAATGAGCTGGGATCCTTCGCAATACCTCAAATTCGGCAACGAGCGCCTGCGCCCCGCGCTCGATCTCTTGGCGCGTGTGCCACTGGAAAATCCGCAGCACGTGGTTGATCTTGGCTGCGGCGCGGGTAACGTAACGCAGTTCATCGCGCAACGCTGGCCGCAGGCGCAGGTGACCGGCGTCGATAACTCGGGTGAGATGCTCGCCAAGGCGCGCGCGGCTTTGCCTTCAGCGCAGTGGATCGAATCGGGCATCGCTGCCTGGCAGCCCGATGCGCCGGTCGACCTGATCTATTCCAACGCCGCGCTGCACTGGCTGCCCTGCCACGC
>JANNCZ010000584.1:0-1653 GCA_031387185.1 Burkholderiales bacterium | reverse complement strand
GAAGTGCTTTCTTCTCCGGAGCTTCGCGATCGCCTCGCAAAAGTGCGGGCCGTCGAAGAAATGAAGAGGCAGGCGGCAATCTAAAACTCGTTCAATCCAGTTCACAAAAATGAATCCAACCTTTTCTAAACGCATCGCCCTGATGAACGCCATGTACCGCCTGCCGGCGCATGACAAGCCCACGCTGCCGGACCACACTGCCGAGCGCCTGATGAAATTCAAGGCGACGCTGATGGACGAAGTGCACGAGATCGACGACATTGCCAAACTCGCGCGTGAAGGCGCCGACCCGGCCGAGGTGCTCACCGCGATGGCCGATCTGCTCGGTGATGTAATCGTCTATTGCCGCTCCGAAGCGCTCAAGTACGGCCTGCCGCTCGAAGAGGTGCTCGACGTCATCATGGACAGCAACGAGAGCAAGCTCGGTGCTGATCGCAATCCGATTTACGATGCCAATGGCAAGTTTCTCAAAGGGCCAAATTACTGGGAGCCCGAGCCGCGCATCAAGACCTTGCTGCAGTCGCGTTAAAGGAGAAACCCTGGTGTCGATCATGGTTGCGTGCTTCACGCGCCATGACGGCGGCAAGTGGCGGGAATGGGCCGCATACGCAGTGTTGGCCATGGTGGCGCTGCACATCATGCGAGGCTTAGCCTGGGCGGATTGCATGGCCTGACTGGCGCACACTGCCTTCTGCGGAGCACGCGGATGAGGCATGCAAAACTGACTATTCTGATGGCGGTGGCAACGGCAATCCAATTTGGATAGCCCCAAGAGCCGCTCACACCAAGGGTTTCATGGCACTCCCCGTCGGGCATTGTGGCGGATCAGGCCGCATGCGGCATCTTGTCCATGTGGCGCGCCAGGCGCGCTCCCGCCGGCTATGCGCGCGTGACGCGAGCGCTCCAATACCGGGGCCGGCGGTGCATGTGCGCGACAGCAAGAACAAGAATTTCTTCCGCCTCGAAAACATAAACGATGGTGTACGGAAAGCGATTCAGGCGGCAGCTGCGAATGCCGTCGCCGAGTGGATGCCATGCGTGCGGATACCGCTCGATCAAATCGAAAACCTTGAGCGCCTCAATCAGGAACGCATCGCCCAACCCTGCAACTTGCGCGTTGTAGTACGCGATTGCTTCGTCCAGTTCAAGCTCGGCTGACTCGAGCAGCCGCACGCTCATTTGGCGCGATAGCGTGCCAACACCTGCTCTAGCGGTATCGCGCGAATGCGTCCCTGGCGATAGGCGGCCAGCCGGTCACGCGCTTCCACCGACCAGGCAGCTTCAACAGTCGAATCGGGATGGTCAAGTTCATCCTGCAATGCTTCAACCAGTTCAATCTGCTTGGCGGGTGACAAGGCTTTGGCTTGCAACAACAATTGTTCGGTGGACATATGCGCAACTCCGCGAGCTTGATGCGCAATCTTACTCTGCGGATGAAGTGATCGAGTGCGTTTCCGGGCAGCATAAAAGAGGCGCTGCACAAGCGCCTCTTTTGTTGGCAAGGTGCCGGGTTTACTTGACCAACCCTTCCGCCTTCAACGCCTCCTGCACCTTCGGCCGCGCCGCCACGCGCGCGTGATGCGCCTTGACGTGGGGCCACTGGCCGATGTCGACACCGACCCACTGGCCCCAGTTGGCGACCGTGAAGAGGTA
>JANNCZ010000531.1:0-10704 GCA_031387185.1 Burkholderiales bacterium | reverse complement strand
CGCCGAGGTCATTGAGGTGATCGCGAGATAAGCGCCCGCGAGGAAGAAGCTGCCGAGGTAGCCGGCAAAAATCTGCCCGTTGTCGGGCGAGCCGAGCCAATTGACCGTCAGCACCACCGGGAAGGTGAGCAGCAGCGCGATACCAAGAAATATCCACGAAGCCAGGAACTTGCCGGCGATCGCTTCCCACGGGTTGATAGGCATGGTGAGCAAGAGTTCAAGCGTGCCGGCACGGCGCTCCTCGGCCCACAGACGCATGCCGACGGCAGGCACCAGCACCAAATACAGCCACGGGTGCCAGGTGAAGAAAGAGGCGAGGCCCGCTTCACCGCGCTCGAAGAACGCGCCAACGGTGAAGGTGAAAAAGCCGGTGAGCAAGAGGAAGATCACCAGAAACACATAGGCCACCGGTGAGCCAAACAAGGAGGCGAGTTCGCGCTTGGCAATCGCGCGAATGTGGCCGAAAGTGTTTGACTTCATGGTGGCGGACCTGGACTCGGACTCGATTTGGGTGCTTGGGTTGGCGTTCATGCGCGCACCGTGTCGGAAAGAGTGAGATTGCGGAACACTTCATCGAGATGGCCCTCCTCGACATGCAGTTGCGCTACTTGCCAACGCTCACGTTCGGCCAGCACCATGAGCGCGCGCGCCAGCGCAGCACCCGCGCTCTTGTCTTTGGGCGACACACGCACCTGATCGCCGGCCACTTCAGCACCGGCCGCCTCGGCCAATTTGGCGCAAGCGGCCTGCACGATTGCGGCCTCCTGGCCAGTGATTTGCAGGGTCACGCGGCCCGCCGATTGCGCCATCGCCTTGAGCGAGGCCGGTGTACCGTTGGCCACCATGCGACCGCGGTCGATGATGATGGCGCGGGTGCAGGCGGCATCGACTTCTTCGAGAATGTGGGTGGAGAAAATCACTGCCTTGGTCTTGCCCATCTCGCGGATCAGGTTGCGCACTTCGTGTTTTTGATTCGGATCGAGGCCATCGGTTGGCTCGTCCATGATCAGCACATCGGGGTCGTGAATCAGCGCTTGCGCGAGGCAGGTGCGGTGGCGATAGCCTTTCGAGAGCGTCTCGATGGATTGATGCAGCACGCTGTCGAGAAAGCAGCGCTCGACCACGCGGTGTACCGCGCGTTTGCGCGCATCACCGGCGAGGCCGCGCAGCTCGGCAATGAACAACAAAAAACCGTTGACCGTCATGTCGGGGTAAGCAGCCGCGCTCTCGGGCAGGTAGCCCATCAGGCGCTTGGCGGCGATCGGCTCGTCCGCCACGTCGTGGCCGCCGATGGACACGCGCCCGCCGGTTACCGGCAGGAAGCCGGTAATCATGCGCATGGTGGTGGACTTGCCCGCGCCGTTCGGCCCGAGGAAGCCCAGCACTTCACCGCGCTCGACGGTAAAGCTGAGGTCATCGACCACGCGGCGCTGGCCGAAGGCTTTGGTGAGGTGTTCGATCTGGATCATCGCTTGCTCATGAAGGAAATAAAAACACTGCGCACCTGCAGCAGAAAGCCGCCGCCGAGGCGCAAAAATTTACCGGAGACAGGCTTGAGAGCCGCCTGCACCAACGGTCTTGACAACATCCCCTGAGAGGGCGAAAGCGCGGGCCGCGTAGTCATCCGGCCC
Organism: Burkholderiales bacterium; assembly: GCA_031387185.1. Taxonomy (GTDB): domain Bacteria; phylum Pseudomonadota; class Gammaproteobacteria; order Burkholderiales; family JAEUOS01; genus CANJDH01. The sequence goes on along the minus strand of JANNCZ010000531.1, from coordinate 9,073 downwards.
CGGCAAGCGTCAACAGAAGGTCAACGCGGCGGCCATTATGCCTTGTCAGACCGCGTGGGGTGCCGCTCGCGCCGCCGCGCAGCTCACGTAGTCCGCGACACCCCCGCCAGACCCTCGAGCGTGCGGCACACCGCCGCCGTGTCCTCGGCACCCAAACCCTGGCTTTGCGCGGCGTGATAGAACTGCGTCGCCAGCGAGAACAGCGGCACCGGGCAGCGCAGACGCTCGGCAAAGTGGCCGATGATCTCCAAATCTTTCATGAACATGTCGATCTGCGCACTCGGCTTGTCATAGCGGTCGGCCACCATCAAGGGCCCGCGCATCTGGAACATGCGTGACGTGGCGGCGCTGTCCTGCAGCGTCTCGTAGACAACATTGAGGTCAAAGCCTGCCTTGGCCGCCAGCGTGAACGCCTCGGCCGCCGCCACATTGTGAATGTTGACGAGGTGATTAGCCAAAAACTTCATTACGCTGCCCTTGCCGAAGGCGCCGAGGTAGACCTGCTTGCGCGACATGCCCTCGAACACCGGGCGCGCCGTCTCGAACGCGCCCCTGTCGCCGCTGCCGAGCACCACCAGATCCTTGTTCACTGCCTGCGCGCCGGTGCCGCTGACCGGGCAATCAAGCATCACCATGCCGCTGCCGGCCAGGCCTGCCAGCGCTTGTTCCTTGACTTCAATCGGCATGGTGCAGCAGTCGATCAGGATGCGGCCCGGCACCGCGTGCCTTGCGAGATCTGCATAGACCGCGAGAAAGGCCTTGATGCTCGGCAGCGAGGTGATGACGACGGGCGCGGCGCGCAGCAATTCGGCAGCAGAAGCCAGGAGACGCCCGCCATTGGCGGTGAAGCGCGCGCCTGCCTCGGGCGAAATGTCAAAGCCCACCACATCGTGCCCGGCCTTGAGCAGATTGGCCGACATGGCGCCGCCCATGATGCCGAGGCCGATGACGCCGGTGGTTTGAGAGGGGGATGGGGGTGTCATATACATAATCCGGAAAATGTAGAAGCAGATCAGACTGGCGCATCACAGGCTGTACCGAAACACGCCCGCCGCATCATGCCTGAATTGTCCGCGCAACCCAAGAGATCTGCGACTGCGTTCGCCGACAGCATTTACTGATCGCGGCGCGGCGCGCGAGCGGATTAGAATGCATGTTCCTCACAAGCGACCGCCCCATGCCCATCCTGTCCATTTTCTTCGGCATCGTTGTGCGCATGTGGCATGACGATCATCCGCCGCCGCATGTTCATGTGGAATATCAGGGTTTCGAGGCACTGGTAGAAATTCGCAGTGGCGAAGTCTCAGAGGGAAAATTGCCGAAGAAGGCGGCGGCCATTGTGAAGGAGTGGTGCCTGCGGCATCAGGCGGAATTGCTCGCCAATTGGGAACACGCACAGCGCTTTGAACCGATGGAACGAATTCCAGGAGCGGATCAGGATGATTAAATTGATCGAAGCGCGCTATCAAGGCGATTTTCAGGTGGTGCTGCAATTTTCTGATGGCAAGGAAGGCGTGTATGACGGCCATGCTTTGCTCCAGCGCAACGGCCCCTTGCTTGAACCCTTGCGTGAAGAAGCTTATTTCAAGCGCCTGTTCATTGACGCCGGTGCACTGTGCTGGCCGAATGGATTGGAGCTTTCGCCGGCGCGTTTGCATGAGACTTGCCGGGTGCTGATTGTGGCGTGAAACATTGGTGGTCCGGGGTGCAGCACGTTTCCGCAAATTGAACGCGGGGAAATTTACGAAGCGCCAGCCGTGTCCTAGCGGATGCGCAATGCGCAGATTCGGTTGTGACACCGGCAGTGGTGCCTAAGGGGGGTGCATGGACGATCTGCTTGCCAAATCCGATGTTCCAAGGTCAGCAAATGCATCTGTTGGAAAATCTACTTGCAGGCCGTGATGACGACCTGGCGTTCACCGAAAACGGTAAGGCCGTTTCGCGCGCCCAGTTGCGCAGCGCGTCAGACGCAGCGGCGCGCGGGCTTGCGGCCCAAGGCTTCCAACGCGGCGACGTAGTGGCGCTGTGGCTGCCGAATAGTCTCGCGTGGGTGCAACTGCTGTTTGCCGCTGCGCGCCTGGGCATCTTGATCGTGCCGGTCAGCACGCGCTACAAGGCACCCGAAGTGCGGCATTTGCTTGAAGTGTCGCGGGCGCGCTGCATCGTGGTGCCCAAGCAATTTCTGGACACTGACTACGCGGGCGTGGCCGATGCGCTGAAGACTGAGGTGCCGACCCTTCAGAGGGTGATGGAGGTGGAGGACCTCGCTGCATTTCTGCCGCTGGATGGAGCGGCGCTCAGCGACATCGCGCCTGACCCGGCCGGCGCCGGTCTGCTGTGCTGCTTCTCCACCTCGGGCACCACCGGCTTTCCCAAGCTCGCGGCGCATAGCCACGCCAGCATCGCGCGCCATGCGCATTACGTGGCACGCGCGCTCGACATGCGCGCCGGTGATGCGACCTTATGCGTGCTGCCCTTCTTCGGCGTGTTCGGCTTCATGACGGTGCTGGCGACACTGGCGGCCGGCGCGGCGTGCGTGTCGATGCCGGTGTATGACGCAAGCGACGCAGCGCACGCGATTGCCAGGCATCGCATCAGCCATGTGATCGGCGCGGACACCATGTTCGACGCCATGATGCGCGTCGAGGGCGCGGATTTTTCCACCTGGCGGCGCGCGGTGCAGGCTGACTTTGCCGGTCTGGCGATTCCGGTCACGCAACGCGGAACCGAACTCGGCATTGCCTTCACCGGCACCTATGGCTCGTCCGAGTGTTACTCGCTGATGTCGTTTCAGGATTTTGGCGCGAGTGTGGAACAGCGCGCCAAGGCCGGCGGCATCCCGGTTGATCCCGGCATTGCAGTGCGCATCGCCGACCCCGAGAGTGGCGCACTGCTCGGCGATGGCGAACCCGGCGAGATTCAGATTCGCGGCCCCAATGTGCTCGCCGAATACCTCAACAACCCGGAGGCCACCACCAAGGCGATGACGGGCGATGGCTGGTTTCGCTCGGGTGATCTGGGTTTTCGCGACGGCGCCGGCTTCGTGTATCTCGCGCGCATGGGCGACAGCCTGCGCTTGCGCGGCTATCTGGTCAGCCCGGCCGAAATTGAACTCTGTTTGATGCAGCACGCCAGCGTGGGCGGCGCGCAAGTGGTGGGTGCCAAGCGGCCCGGCCAGGGCGATGTGGCGGTGGCTTATGTCATCGCTGCCGCGCCGGGGGCGCCGGAGGAAGCCACCCTCATCGCGCACTGCCGTGCGAACATGGCTTCTTACAAGGTGCCGGTGCGTGTGATCACCATTGATGAATTCCCCGCCCTCAATGGCCCCAACGGCAACAAGATTCAAAAACGTGTGCTGCGCGAATGGGCGCAGCGCGAGATCGACGACGAGATTGACCACAAGATTGACCATCGGGCCGGCAACGGCCAACACGAAAGGGCAGCATGAAACCCGCAAGCTCTGCACCACCATCAGTCGCAGCCGTCCCGGCTGACAGCGAATACCGCTTCTGGACCGACGAAAAACTGCGCAATGCCGACACCGACCAGCAAGGCCACGTCAACAACGCCATCTTCTCCACCTTCTTTGAAGCGGCGCGCATTGACGTGGTGTCGCGCCCGGAGATTGCGGCCATTCGCGCGGTGACCCAGATCGTCGTGGTGCGCACCATCATCAACTTTCGCAAAGAGTTGTTCTTCCCTGGTCACGTGCGCATCGGCACGCGGGTGCCACGCATCGGCCGCAGCTCGCTCGATTTCGCGCATGTGCTGATCGGCGCCGATGGCGTGGCGGCTGATTCGGAGGCCACCCTGGTGCTGCTCGACCGCGCCACGCGCAAGCCGATCGCGGTGCCGGACCCGTTGCGCAGCTATTTGACGGGGCAGTAGCGTGGCGTCACAATTGGACATGAACGCTCCGCATTCAGACATGAACGCTCCATATTCAGACATGCACGCTCCACTGCGCAGTCCTGCATCCGCAGCGCCACGCATCGCGCCCGCGGTCTGCCCGCACGACTGCACCAGTGTCTGCGCACTTGAGGTCGAGGTGCTCGATGCGCGCACCGGCAGCGATGGTGTCGTCCTCGGAACCAAAATCGGCCGCGTGCGCGGCTCGCAGCGCAACGCCTACACCGCCGGCGTGATTTGCGAAAAGGTGGCGCGCTACGCCGAGCGCGTGCATCACCCTGATCGGCTCACCCAGCCGCTGCTGCGCAATGGTCCCAAAGGAGCAACGCGGGGCAGCGGGCAGTGGAAGACGATTTCGTGGAGCGAAGCCCTCGACCGCGTCGCCGAACAGTTCGTCGAAAAAGCCGCGCGCCACGGTACTGAGACCGTGTGGCCCTATTTCTACGCCGGCACCATGGGCCTGGTGCAGCGCGACGGCATCAACCGCCTGCGCCATGCGATGAAATATTCACGCTGGTATTCGACCATCTGCAATACCTTGTCCGACACCGGCTGGATCGCCGGCGTCGGCAGTAAACGTGGCGTGTCGATGCTCGAAGCCTCCGCACATGCGGACCTGATCGTGATCTGGGGCGGCAATCCGGTCAATACACAAATCAACGTGATGACCCACGCCATGGCTGCCAAGAAACGCGGCGCCACGCTGGTGGTGATTGATCCGTATCGCACCGGCACGGCCGAGAAGGCCGACATTCACTTGGCGCCGCGCCCGGGCACCGATGGCGCGCTCGCCTGTGCCGTGATGCACGTGCTGTTTGCCGAGGGCTTTGCCGATTGGGACTATTTGCGCAAATACACTGATGCGCCCGATGCGCTGGCCGCGCATGTGGCGACGCGCACGCCGCAGTGGGCGGCCGAGATCACCGGCTTGTCTGCCGATGCAATCATCGACTTTGCGCGGCGCTATGGCCGTGCCAAGGCGAGCTTCATCCGCGCCCATCACGGCTTTTCGCGTTCGCGCAATGGCGCGGCCAACATGCACGCGGTGGTGAGCCTGGCGGCTGTCACCGGCGCCTGGCAGCATCGCGGTGGCGGCGCGCTCTACGGGCACGGCAGCATTTACCCGATTGACAAGACCCTGATTGAGGGCCTCGACCTGCTCGACACCAGCGTGCGTGACCTCGACCAGTCACGCCTCGGCCCGATCCTCACGGGTGACGCTGACGCCCTCAAGGGCGGGCCGCCGGTGACGGCCATGCTGGTGCAGAACACCAACCCGGCGATGGTCTGCCCGGAGTTGCACAAGGTGCATGCCGGGCTGGCGCGCGAAGACCTGTTCCTGTGCGTCCACGAACAATTCATGACCGAGACGGCGGCGTTTGCCGACATCGTGCTGCCGGCCACCTGTTTTCTCGAGCATGACGATTTCTATACCGCTGCGGGACACACCGTATTTCAGGTATCGAAACAACTGATCGACGCTCCCGGCGCAGCGCGTGAAAACCATTTCGTCATCAGCGAACTGGCGCGCCGCCTCGGTGCCAAACATGCCGGCTTCGAGATGAGCGCGTGGGAGATCATGGACGCCACGCTGGCGCGCTCCGGCATGTGGGACGCACAGACCAATGTGGACCGCGGCGGGCAGGACATGGCTTACTCATTCGAGAAAATGCACTTCCTCGACGGCTTCGACACCGCCGACCGCACCTTTCATTTTCACGGTGACTGGCAACGTTTTGGCGGGCGCTGGCAGGAAATGCCGGCGTTGCCCGATCACCTCGCCGTCACCGACGAAGCCACACAGGAAAAACCGTTTCGCCTGGTTGCCGCACCGGCGCGCACCTTTCTCAATTCGAGCTTTACCGAAACGCCAAGCTCACTGAAGCGCGAGAAGCGCCCGACGGCGCTGATGCACCCTGATGATTGCAGCGCATTGGGGGTGGCGGAAGATGACCGGGTGCGCATTGGCAACCACCGGGGCGAAGTGATCGTGCATGTCCATCTGAAACTAGGCCAACAGCGCGGCGTGGTGGTGGTCGAAGGCATCTGGCCGAACCAGCATTTCGAGAATGGCATCGGCATCAACGCGCTCACCAGCAGCGATCCGGGCTGGCCGAATGGCGGTGCGGTGTTTCACGATACGGCGGTGTGGGTCAGGCGGCTCGATCCGGTCAGCGCACCGGCTTGAGAGCCGCCCGCACCAAGAATTTTCGGGACACTGCCTTGGGACGCAGATGCCAACGATCCCAGCCGCCGCCCTTAGCTTGCGCGATGATTGGCAGCCCGGCACGCACGGTTGCCCCCATTGTCATCGCGCCACTAACTTCGACTGCAGGGTGCGCGCCACAAAATCTGGCGCCGTCGCAATGAGCTGGAGCAAGATGCGCGCAGGCTGATCAGGCATTCGATGCTCCCGTTCCCAATTTTCGACCGTCGACTTGGACAGCCCATAATTTTTCGAAAATTCTGACCGGGTCAAACCCAGTCTCTGCCTTAATGCTTTCACATCGACCATCGGCGCTTCAACGGGAACATCAAAAGCAGTCAAGCTATGCGCTCTCCCAGCCTTGAATGCCAAAACTTCATCAATACCTTTTTGAACCTCGGGACGCAGTGCCACAGAATTTTTTTTCACAGAATTCACCTATCGTTTATCACCCGACTTTTTTATCAGGATGCATACCTGAATTAAATGAAGAAAGATTTCATGACAAAAGAAAATCTTTCAATCGCTCAATTACATCTTTCACCAAAAATCCAATGCCCGCCGCCTTCGCTTTCTCCAGGCGCTTCTTGGCCTCTCCGTCAGGAGTTTTTTCATCATGTTCTCCATGGCTACCATCGACTCGAATATAAGCAATCAGATATATCTCAAGAAAATCCTGCTCAAGGCGCTTCAAATCGATAGCGTACAAAATCCGGGATGCCTTATCCCACTGAACACACAGAGGCTCTTCGTTCGCAACTGACCCGCGAGACGACAGCCCGGAATCAGGATGCTCCGCCAAATATTTGCGGATTGCGGATTTCTGATGCTCGGATATCCCATAGAGCGCGCAGCACTTCCTGTAAGCCGCCGTTTCATGGACTTTTACGCTGCCGTTGCTTGTTCTCGACATCTAACGCCTCGCCGATTCAGATTTCCGTTTTCCGTTGATTAGAAGTTGCAGGCAGCATACCAGTCATTGACTGGTCAGTCAATGACTGGATTGTGCTGTGATCGGTCGGTATCAATCCAGGACGCGCGCCCTGCCACAAACACCTCCAGCATCAACGCGCTCACCAGCAGCGATCCGGGCTGGCCGAATGGCGGTGCGGTGTTTCACGATACGGCGGTGTGGATCAAACCGCACGTGGCATTGCCCTGAGAGGATTGCGCACCAACGGTTTTCGCGGCATGATCTCTGAAACCCGCATGCACCAAGGTTTTCAGGCCGGTGCTCGGGCGGTTCAATACAACTCCATCAACGCCGTGTTGTCCTTGAGTTCACCGGGCAGCGCCTCGCGCACCATGCGCCCGGCCTTCATCACCACCACACGGTCGGACACCTTGAGCGCTTCACGCACGTTTTGCTCGACCAGCAAAATGCTCATGCCGCGCTCTTGCTGCAAAGCGCGGATCGGCTGCATCAGGTCTTGAAACAGCTTGGGTGCGAGGCCGATCGACGGCTCGTCCATGATCAGGCAGCGCGGCTGGCCGAGCAGGGCGCGGCCGATCGACACCATCTGCTGCTGCCCGCCCGAGAGCAGGCCGGCGCGCTTGGTATAAAAGTTTTTCACCGGCGGCAGCACCGACAGCACCCAGTCGATGCGCGCGGCGCGATCCATCTTGGCGATACCTGCCGAGCCGAGGCCCAGGCTCCAGATTTCTTCGACCGTGAGGCTGGGAAAAATGCCGCGTCCCTCTGGCATCATCGCGATGCCGCGTGCGGCGAGAGTGCGTGGCAGATGCGATGCGAGTGGCGCGCCATCGACCAGAATGCGCCCCGCCTGCGGCTGCACCAGCCCAAACAGGGTGCGCACCAGGGTCGATTTGCCGGCGCCGTTGTGGCCGATCAGGCACAGCACTTCACTTGCTCTTAGCTCCACGGAGACGTCCATCAGCACCGGCTTGCCGCCGTAGCCCACTTCGAGATGTTCGGCACTGAGCATCGGCTGTGTTACGCCACTCGACGTCGCGTTCAGAGATGCGCCGGGCGCAGCATTTGACGGCATGCCTTTCTCCGCGCTCATTCAACCCGCTCCCCAAAATAAATCGCCGCCAGCGCCGGGTCAGTGAGAATGCTTTGCGGATCGCCCTCGGCAAGCAAGCGCCCCTGATCGAGAAACGCGATGCGATCCGAGATGCCCTTCACGATATCGAGGTTGTGTTCGATGATGCAGATGGTGATGCCGCGCGTGATCTGTTCGCGCAGCAGGGCGATGAAGCGCTCATACGAGCCCGGATCGAGGCCCGAGGCCGGCTCGTCGAGCAGCCACAGGCGCGCGCCCGAGGCGAGGATGCGCGCAATCGACAGAAACTTGCGCTCAGCGTAGGCGAGGTCCAGCGCACGCGCGTGGCGCCGGTCTGCCAAGCCCACCGCCACCAGGGCAGCCTCTGCGCGTTCGCGCCGCTCTGCCGCGCGCGCCTTGCCGCCCGGCTGCCACAGCCAGGCGCTGCGCTCGGTGACAGTGAGCGCGTTTTCGAGCACCGTCATCTGGTCAAACAATTTCAGATCCTGAAAGGTGCGGCCAATGCCGGCCTGCGCGATCTTCCAGTGCGGCACGCCCTTGATCGAATTGCCGAGCCAGGTGACTTCGCCGGCGTCGGGGTCGAGGTGGCCGGTGATCAGGTTGAACAGGGTGGTCTTGCCGGCGCCGTTCGGCCCCACCAGCGTGGTGACGATGCCTTCGCGCAGCGCGAACGAAACGTTATCGACCGCCTTCAAGCCGCCGAAGGTTTTCGACATGCCGCGCGTTTCGAGCAGAATCTGGCCGCCCGCTGGTGGCACCGATGTCGCAGGTGCCGCCGGTACCGCAGGTACCACCGGTACCGCCAGTGCCGTGTGGGCCGCTTGTACCTCTCCCGCTGTGCCGCTCATCGGCCTGCCTTCGCCTGCTCGCGAAAACCCCAGATGCCGCCGGGGCGGAAGATCATCAGCAGCACCATCGCCAGACCGTAAAC
>JANNCZ010000530.1:0-3573 GCA_031387185.1 Burkholderiales bacterium | reverse complement strand
ATGCTGCCGATGCGTGTGCCGGCACCACTGTATTCAGGGTCATCGACATCCACCACCAGCGGTTTGACGTTCGCTTGCGCCAACGCATCTTTCATCACCCCGGAAAATTCACGATCCACCAGCACGATTTTGGTTTCACTGTGATCAAGCATGAAGGCAATCGCGGTCGCATCAAGCCGCGTGTTGAGTGCGTTGATGACGGCACCCGTCATCGGAATGCCAAAATGGGCCTCGACCATCGCCGGGATGTTGGGCAGCATCACCGCCACCGTATCGCCCACGCCGATACCGTGCTGCGCGAGCGCCGAGGCCAGTTGCCGGCAGCGCGCGTAGGTGTCGCGCCAGTTGCGCGTGAGCCCGCCGTGAATAACTGCCGGTCGGGTGGGATAAACCTGTGCCGTGCGCGCAATGAAGGACAGCGGCGTCAATGGAACATGATTGGCCGGCGTTTGCGGCAACCCCGTATCGTAGATGCTGGTCATGCGCTGGTCTCCTGGGCGCACCGCTCGACATGCGCGATGGCCGGCTCCGGTTCTCTCGGTATGATGGGAATTGTAATGAACTTCACTTCCACTCCCGCTGCTCGAGATCCCTACGCTCGCAACCCGTTCTGGCCCAGCCCGGTGTTGCAGCGGCGTTGGGCGTTGGGCATTGCGCTTTCCATCGGAATCCACTTTCTCGGCGGCCTCTCCACCACCTACGGCTGGCTCAATTTGATGCCCTGGTTTGGCAAGCCGGAGGAAAAACCGTTCATCGTGTTGCGCGCACAACTGGCTGTGCCACCCGCCCCGTCACCTGCATCGGCAGCCACTGCACTCCCTGCGCCAGCACCGCCCAGACCGAAGCCCACCGTGCCCCGGCGCAAACCCGCAGCGCCCGGCAGCACCAGCCCGGTCATCGCACAAGCGAGCGCTGATGCCCCGGCTCCAATGCAGCAGCCCGCGCCTTCCGCCGCCGAGCCTGCCACCACGGCGAAATCCGAAGGCCCTGCCACGCGCGAAGAGCCGGCACCTCCAGCGCCGGCACCCGCCCCTGCCCCCACGGCCCCAGCCAGAGCGGCCAAGGCATCGCCTTTTCCCGAGCGCGCCCGCATTGAATTCGAAATGACGCTCGAATCGAACAACTTCAAAGTGTGGGCCACGCAAACCTGGGAAGGGCGCGACGGCAAATACCGCGTGTTTCTGAGCGCCGAAGCCAAAGCACTCTTCTTCTCCATCGGCAAGCTGACGATGGAAAGCGCCGGCGTGATCACCGCCGACGGCCTGCGCCCGGAACGCTACGTGGACGAGCGCAACCAGCGCCGCACCACCGTCACCTATGCTGCCAACGAAAAAAGCGCCTTCGTCGAGGAACCGAACGGCAACAAGAAGACCGTGCAACTCGCCGGCCAAGCCGCCGACGTGATGAGCCTCACCTATGACTTGGGCTTCAACGCCGACCTCGCCATCGGCACGCGCTTCACCTTGTCCAACCGCGACACCGTCGAAGAAATCATCCTCACCGAGAAGCGCGATGAAATATTGGTGACCGACACGCAGACGCTGGCGACACGTTTCTTCGACCTCAAGCGCCCGAATGGTTCCGGCGGCGTGCAGGTGTGGCTGGCGACCGAGAAGCAATGGCTGCCCGCCAAGCTGCGCATTCTCGGGCGCGATGGCGCGGTGACGCTGACTGCGACGAAGTTCGAGATCAATCCGGCGGCTCCCTGAATCTGTCTGCCGCAGATCTTCCCGCTGACGGGGCGCGATGCGCCGGACGGGCAATTATGGATAAATTATTTTTTGTTTAGTATAATTATTAAAAATAAATAATTACTCCATAATTGACTCGGCATACTCTGGAATCCCGCATGGCCGTCACCGAACAATTCAGCTACCGCCGCGCGGAGCTGGCCCGGCAATATTGCGATGCGCTAGAGGGCAAGACCATCCTCGATGCAGCATCGGGCTTGTTTTTGTCGGCGCCGCGCCGCACCGGTAAATCCACGTTCATGCGCGAGGACTTGACCCCCGCGATGGCCTCGCGCGGGTGGGAGATTCTCTATATCGACCTGTGGTCCGACCGGCTCAAAGACCCCGCAGAATTGATCGCGGCGGAAATAGCCCGCGCACTGGCCCAATACGATGGCACGCTCATGAAGGCGGCGCGCCGTGCGGGCCTCGAAAAAGTAAGCGTCGCTGGCACGCGGACGCTCGATCTGGGCAAGATCGGCAAACCCGGCGGCGTCACCATCCCGGCGGCGCTGGAGCAACTGCACGCGCGAAGTGCGGCGCCAATCGCCTTGCTGGTAGACGAAGCGCAGCACGCGCTGACCACCGATGCCGGCCGCAATATGCTGTTTGCCCTCAAGGCTGCGCGCGACCAACTCAACCAGGGCAACGCCGGACGCCGCCTGCATCTGGTCATGACCGGATCCAACCGCGAAAAACTCGCCGAGTTGCTCGCCGGCAAGGCATCGGCATTTTTCGGCGCTCAAGTCACGTCGTTCCCGGTGCTCGATACAGAATTTGTCGAGGCCTACACGGCTTGGCTCAACAAACAGACCACCCGCGGCCATCACTATTCTGCCGACACGCTGACACGCGCCTTCCGCCTGCTCGGCCATATGCCCGAGCTGCTCAAAACAGTGGTGGGCAAAGCCTTCGCTGATCTTGGCGGCGCGCACGCGCTTGACGACCTGGTCAATCATCACGCCGGAGAAATCCAGACGCTGATGTGGCAGGAGTACGAATCGGCCTGGAATGCGCTGGCAGCGCCGCAGCGCGTGGTGATCGAAGTGCTGGCACGCGCCACGCCGGCCCCGCTGCCTTTTTCCAACGACGCCCTCCTCGCCTACAAACGCGTCGCCGGCGTGGAGTTGACTCCCTCACACGTGCAGGGCGCGCTTGACGCACTGACCGCCAAGGGAATGCTCTGGCGTGCTGGTCGCGGCGAGTACGCGTTTGAGGATATGCGCTTTCGCGATTGGTATTTGCACGCTTTTCCCCGGCCACAGAGCATTGCGCTCATTCCGAAGTCGCGTGCGAGATCAGCAGCGCCCAGGCCGCGCGCAAAGGTACGCGCCAAGAAGTAAAGCGCGGTGAAACGCGCTCCCAATCCCATTCGCAACAAACCCTTTCCATCACTCGCCTCGTTCATTGTGCCGAGGGCCTCCGACAGGCCCCGAAAAAGGTAAACCGCCATGACGCAACAAGAAATCGCCAAGAGTTTTGACCCCGCCGCCATCGAGGCGCGCTGGGCACCCACGTGGGAAAAAGCGGGCTACTTCGCCGCTGGTACTGATGCAGGCGCGAGTCCGGCAACAGCCAGCGCAGGCATTGCGGCGAGCGCTGCGTCAGCCAAACCCGCGTTCGCGATCCAGTTGCCACCGCCCAACGTCACCGGCACCCTGCACATGGGCCACGCCTTCAACCAGACCATCATGGATGCAATGACGCGCCATGCGCGCATGAGCGGGGCCAACACCCTGTGGCTGCCCGGTACCGACCATGCCGGTATCGCGACACAGATCGTGGTCGAGCGCCAGCTTGAAGCCGAGGGCATCAAGCGCAAGGATCTCGGGCGCGAAAAGTT
>JANNCZ010000514.1:0-20473 GCA_031387185.1 Burkholderiales bacterium | reverse complement strand
ACTGGCCTTCGCGATTGAACACGCTGACGTGACCTGTGTGATTGCCGTGGAGCGGTTTCGCAAGGCTGATTACCGCGCCGTGCTGGGCAGCATGCAGCCTTGGGACAAGAGCTTTCCGAAGCTGCGGCATATTGTCTGGCTCGCCGTGGACAACGCTGCACCGGCTGCGGTTGCCGCTGTTGCTGTGGTCGCTGCCTCTGTGCCCGGCTCAGCGCATGCACTGATCGAAACCGCGTGGGAGACGATGCTCGCCAGTGGCGCAAAGATCAGCGAGACAGAAATTGACGCAGCGGGCAATGCAGTACAGGGGGACGATACCGCCGTGCTGCTCTACACCTCTGGGTCGACCGCTACGCCGAAGGGCATCCTGCTGCGGCACCGTCACTGGATTTCCAACTCGTGGCATATCGGGGAGCGGCAGAAGGTGAGCGCGCGTGACCGGCTGTGGCTGGCGGTGTCACTGTTCTGGAGTTTTGGCAGCGTCAACGCGTTTCCCAACATGTTCAGCCATGGCGCCTGCACGGTGTTGCAAGAGCATTTCGACGCAGGCGAAGCGCTGGCCCTGATCGAGCGCGAACGCTGCACGATTTTTTACGGCACGCCGAACATGGCGCAGGCCTTGACCGACCATCCGTTGCGCGCCAAGCATGATTTGTCTTCCTTGCGCAGCGGTGCCACCATCGGCACGCCCGAGCAGATCATGAGCATCGTCAAACTGGGCGCCGCGTCGATTTGCAATATTTATGGTTTGTCCGAAACCTACGGCAACTGCGCGGTGATTGACGCCGATGAGCCGCTTGAGGTGCGCCTGCAGTCGGTCGGGCAGCCTTTGCCGGGGGTGACTGCGCGTATCTGCCATCACGAAACCGGGGTGGTCCTGCCGGTGGGCGAGGTAGGTGAAATTCGTGTCGAGGGACCGCTGTTCAGTGCCTATTACAAGGACCCGGAAAAGACCCGTGCCGCGTACGATGAGCAGGGATTTTTCCGCACCGGTGATCTCGGCATGCTCGACGCCAAAGGCCGGCTCTACTATCGCGGCCGCCTGAAAGAAATGGTCAAGAGCGGCGGTATCAACATTGCCCCCATCGAAGTTGAAGAAGCCCTGATGCGCCACCCCGAAGTGCGTACCGCCTATGTCATCGGCGTGCCGCACGCGGAGCTGGACGAAGTGCTGGCGGCCATCGTGATCGCCAAGGACGGCAAGCAGCCATCTGCCGAAGCCCTCACGCAATTTTGCAAACAGGAACTGGCCGCCTACAAAGTGCCGGCGCGCTTTCGTTTCGCCACTGATGCCGAGTTGCCGCTCACCACCACGGGCAAAGTGCAGAAGATGCAATTGCATACGCTGCTGTGACGCCGCACCTGTCCCTTTACTTGCCACGTTCGCTTCTACGCACGGTATATCTACGCACCGTATCCGCAGTTCCAACGTTCGAATGCTTTCCCGGATGCGGACATACGGACAACCTCTTCTCATGATTCCAACCGGCTGCCACCATGATTGACACCACCGACACATCCGCCCCGCTGCAAAACGCCTGGGGCCGCTGGGGCGCAGCTGACGAAGCTGGTGCGCTCAACCTCATCGGCCCGGCACAAGTCAAGCGCGCAGCGGCGCTGGTGCGCACCGGCGAAGTGTTGCGCCTCGCGCAGCCACTCTCGGCCAAGACGCCGGTACCGCGTCACCGCTGCGGGCTGCAACATTTCTTTGGGCGCGACGGCGGCGACTACGCAGCCGGTGCGCGCCGCCCCGGAGGCTTTCAATTTGCCGAAGACACCGTCGTCATGCCGCTGCACATGGGCACTCACATCGACGCCCTGTGCCACGCCTGGTACGACGACAAAATGTACAACGGCCACGACGGCAATCTGCTGCGCAGCACGACTGGTGCAGTGCGATTGGGTGTCGACAAAATGCCGCCGGCCTTCACGCGCGGCGTGCTGCTTGACATCGTCAAGCTGCGCGGACGTGGCCTGACCGCCGGTGAAGTGGTCACCGTGGATGATGTACAGGCCGCCGTGAAACAAGCTGGCGTCACCCTGGAGCCGGGCGATGCGATCCTCCTGCACACCGGCTGGCTCAAGGCCCAGACCGGCAACAAAAATATTTCATTTGATGAAGAGCCAGGCATTGATGCCGCCGCTGCGCTCTGGCTCGCGCAACAGGATGTGGCATTGGTCGGTGCCGACAATTATGCCGTCGAGGTGTTGCCGTTTGCTACTGGCACCGTGTTCCCGGTGCACCAGTGTTTGATCCGCGACTTTGGCATCCCCTTGCTCGAGGGCTTGTTTCTTGACCCTTTGATTGCGAGCGGACGCATGGAGTTTTTGTTTGTCGCGGCGGCCTTGCCATTTGTGGGTGCGACCGGCAGCCCGCTGACGCCGCTGGCGATTTTGTGAAGAGCGCTGGCCGCGCATTCAAATGCGTTTGCATCCAATGATGCATCGGCGTGACCAGCCAGGAATGGCTCCCACCAAAGCTTGCAGGCAAGCATTAGCATGAAAATGGCCTCCACCAACGGTTTCAAGCGAGTGAACTGGTTGAAAAATGAGACCTGACCGCTATCTGCGCACCTTTAGTGTGCTCAACCTTCTGGTGCAGCACAAGGAGGGCTTGCGGCTTACCGAAATCAAGGAGGCGCTCAATCTGCCAGTGAGCAGCGTGCACAACATGCTGCAAACCATGGTCAGCGCAGAGGTGGCTGTGGTGACCGAAGACCTGCGCTATTCAGTAGGACCGCGCGCCGTGTCGCTCGCCTTGCGCACCCTCAACTCGCTCGACATTCGCACCATCAGCCGCCGCTATTTGCAGGACTTGGCCAAAGAGATTGGCGACGATGTCTACCTCGCGCTGCGCGTGGGCAAGCGTGTCTTGTATGCCGACCGCGTGCTCGGCACCCAGCGCATTTCACTCGACATTCGGCTCGGTGAGCCGTTATTTATGCACAGCACGGCCACTGGCAAACTGTTTGCCGCCAACGATGCCAAGCTCGCCGCACAAGTGCTCGGCGCGCCGTTGAAAAAATTGACGGTGGCCACCATCACCGACCCGAAGGAACTTGAACGCGAATACGCACGCATCCGCACGCAAGGCTATGCCAAAAGTGTGGAAGAGTCGGTCGAGGGCATCGTCGGCTACGCGGTGCCAGTACACGACGGTGCCGGCGCCATGGTCGCGGCGATACATGCGTCGGTGCTGGCCAAGCGTGCAAGCAAAGCGCATGAACGCAAACTGCTCGACGCCGCACATGAATGCGGCGCGCAGATCAGCCGGCAGTTGGGGCGGTAGGCGCTACTCCGCCTTCGCGCCCGACACCCGCACCACTTCCTTCCACTTGGTGCGTTCGCGCGCGGCGAAGGCGGCAGTATCTTGCGGTGACAGGCCGACCGCGCGTGCGCCGGCGCCAAGGAAGCGCTGCTGCAGCGCCGGGTCGGTGGAGAATTCACGGATCGCCGCAGACAGTTTGTTGGTGACCGCCACGGGCGTGCCGGCCGGCATGACGAAGGCGCCCCACGAGGTGACGACGAAATCGGGCAAGCCTGCCTCGCTCATGGTGGGCACTTCCGGGAGCGTAGGCCAGCGGTAATCCGATGTCACTGCGAGTGCGCGTGCCTTGCCGGCCTTGAGCATCGGGTTCCAGCTGGCAATGTTGTCGATGGCGAAATTGACATTGCCCGAAATCACCTCGGGCATCGACTGCGCCGCACCCCGAAACGGAATGTGCAGTGCCTTGATGCCGGTCTTGAGGCTGAACAGTTCACCCGACAAATGCGGCGTGGTGCCGACCCCGGAAGAACTGAAGGTGACGCCCTGCGGCTGCGCCTTGGCCCAGGCCAGAAACTCCCGCAAGTTTTTTGCCGGGTGCCCGGCGTGAACCACCAGCACATTGGTGTTTTCCCAAATTGTCGAGACGTAGGCGAAATCCTTCACCGAGTCATAGGGCATTTTGGCGAACAGGAACTCGTTGATCGTCAGCGTGCCGATAGTGGCCGAAGCGATGGTGTAGCCGTCCGGCGCGGCTTTTTGCACCGCCTCCATGCCGATGTTGCCGCCCGCGCCGGTGCGGTTCTCGACCACGAACTGTTGGCCGAATTTGGCCTGCAGCTTCTCGGCGAGGATGCGCGTGAGTACGTCTGACGCGCCGCCTGCCGAGAACAGCACGACGATGCGCACGGTTTGTTTGGGCCAGTCATCGGCTTGTGCGAAGGCATTGGGCAGGATTGCCGCGCCGGTGCTGGCAACGGCGGCGGTGAGAATGGTGCGGCGGCTGGTCATGGTGGTTTCCTTTGATATTTGGATATTTGGATATTTGGATTTTTGGGTCTTATGTGGCTGCGAAACGGCGCTTACTTCTTGCGAGTATTGCGGGCGTTGCCTGCGTTGCGCGGGTTGGCGGATCGGCTCATCGACGCCACCAATGCCGCCATATGACTGGCGATTTCAGTGACGCTCAGGCGGCCGCCGGGGCGGAACCAGACGTAAGCCCAACTGGCGATGCCGCCGATGGCGAGCGAGGCCATCTGCGTGTCGGCAATGTCGAATTCGCCGCTGGCCACGCCGGCATCGAGCAGGGCGCGCAGCTTGTGATCGAACTCGCGGCGCATGTCTTCAATCGCCTTGCGATCCTTGGCATCAAGGTGCTTTTCTTCACGTGTATAGATGCCGATGTTTTTTTGATTGTCGAGCACGGCAGACATGAAGCCGTGCATCAGCGCCGACAGTTTTTCCGCCGCTGATGTATTGGTCGTCAGCACCCGGTCGAGCGCGTCGAGCGATGCGCGGATGCCGTGGGCACAGATGACTCCAAGCAACTCGCTCTTGGAACGAAAGTGCGCGTAGATGAAGGGCTTGGTGACGTTGAGGCGCTCAGCCACCGCGTCGAGCGTGGTGATGACAAAGCCATCGGCATAAAACAGGTCAGCCGCAGCCGCGACGATGCGCTCGCGCTTGAGGTTTGTGACGGCGGCGCGCAGGTCATCGACTGCGGGAGCGGCTTTCATCGCGCGCTTGGCCACCGGACCTGCGGGATGCAACGGGCCGGTTTGGCTGCGGGCAGGCTTCCGCGCTGAGGCAACGGCGCGCGCCGCAGGACGCGACGCTGCCCTGGCAGGTTTGATTCCGCCCGGCTTGCGTGTGGCGTGCTTCATGCCGCCCGCACCTTGGGCAGCAGCGAGTTGCCAATGATCTGCTTCATCACTTCAGAGGCGCCGCCGCCGATGCGCCCCATGCGCGCGTCGGCCCAGGCACGCGCAATCGGGTATTCCCACATATAGCCCCAGCCGCCGAAAAATTGCAGGCACTGGTCCATCACGCGGCCCTGCAGTTCGGTGCTGACCAGTTTCGCGGAGGCAGCATCGACCGGATCGAGCTCGCTCTTGAGATGCAGGCCGACGAGGTGATCGACGAACACACGCTGCGACAATATTTCGGCATGCAGGCCGGCTAGCACAAAGCGCGTGTTCTGCAAATCGGCCAGGGTCTGGCCGAACATCTTGCGCTCGGCCGCGTAGTCGAGCGTCCAGCGCAGCGCGGCTTCGGAACTCGTCACTGCGCGAATCGCGATTAGCAGACGCTCCTGTGACAGTTTCGTCATCAGTTGCGCAAAGCCGTTGCCCTCGGCGCTGCCGAGCAGGTTGGTGGCGGGCACGCGCACATCGGCAAAAAACAATTCGGAGGTGTCCTGCGCCTTGCAGCCGACTTTGTCGAGTTTGCGTCCGCGCGTGAAGCCCGGGCGGTCAGTCTCGACGATGATCAGGCTCACGCCTTTGGCGCGCGCGGCCGGGTTGGTCTTGCAGGCGAGCAAAATGAAATCGGCGCTGTGGCCGTTGGTGATGAACACCTTCTGGCCGTTGATCACGTAGTCGTCGCCATCGCGGATCGCCTGGGTGCGGATGTTCTGCACGTCGCTGCCACCGGAAGGCTCGCTCATGCCGAGCGCTGCGACTGCCGTGCCAGCCGCCATCTTCGGCAGCCACTGCTGCTTTTGCGCCTCGCTGCCGAAGGCGACCAGATAGGGTGCGACGATGTCGGAGTGCAGGTAGAAGGTGATGCCGGTCGCGCCGGCGCGCGCCATCTCTTCCATGATGATCGCGCTGTGCAAAAAATCGCCGCCCATACCGCCGTATTGCTCGGGCACGTCGCAACACAAGAGGCCGAGCTTGGCAGCCTCATGCCAGAGCGCGCGCGGCACCTGGCCGGCCTTTTCCCAGCCGGCGTGATGCGGCGTGATGTGGTCAGCGACAAAGCGGCGCACGGTGTCGCGAAAGGCTTCGTGATCGGCGTCGTAGAGGGTGCGGGGGATCATGATGGCTGGAGTGGAAAAGAGAAGGGCGTGATCGGAATGGGGCGCAATCGGAGTGGCGTGCGCGCGTCAGGCAGCGGCGCGCACCGGCGCGACTGGCGCGCTCGCTGCCGTCGCGCTTGCGCCGCGCGGCATGAGTGTGGCGATGTCGATGCCGCACTCGCGCAAAATTTCTTCAGTATGCTGACCCAGGCCTGGCGCATTGCGCTGTATTTGCGCCGGCATGCCTTCAATCAGCATCGGTTGCAGTACGTGGGTGATCGCGTCGCGCGGCACCGCGTAGCCGCTGGCCGCGCTGATGGCAGTGACGGCGGCGGCGTGGGAGGTAGTGTCGTTCGCCGTGCGCGGCACTGACACCACCAGGCCGCGATGTGCGACCTGATCGCCACGCGGCACTTCGTTCAGAGACAGCACCGGGCCAAACGCGATTTGCAAAGCCTCCATCTCACGCGCGAGCCAATCTGCCGGGTGGCGCGCAACCGCAGCGCGCAGTCTGGGGCTGACCTCGGTGGCCCGTTCGACGCGCTGCACTTCAGTCAGCCCAGCCAGATCGTTGATCTCGAGCAGTGCACACAGCGCACGCCACATGTGGTCTTCGCCGGCAATGCTCAGCGTGATCTGGCGCCCATCGGCGGTAGCGAACACGCCGTAGCCGGGGTCTTTGGGTGGCAGGGGGGCAGGGCGCATGTTGTTGATGGCCGGCACGATGAAAGGCACCATCCACGACACCAGCGAGTCGAGCATGGAGATGTCGGTATTGGTTCCCTTGCCATCGCGGTTGCGCGCGACCAGGCCGGTGAGCACCGCCATCGCCGCGAACATGCCCGAAGCCACGTCGGCCAGCGGCAGCCAGGGCAGCGGGGTGTTCGCTTCCTGCCCCAGCGGCACATTGATCAGGCCCGCCACGCCTTGCACGCTCAAATCGTGCCCGGCCACAGCAGCGAGCGGCCCGGTCTGGCCGAATGAAGACACCGACACATAAATGAGCGAAGGCTTGCGCGCGCGCAACTGCGCCGCATCGAACCCCAGGCGCGTCATCACGCCAGGGCGGAAACCTTCCATCACCACATCGGCGCTGTCGACCAGCGCCACAAACGCGGCTTTGCCCGTCGCGCTTTTGAGATCAAGGGCGACTGAGCGCTTGTTGCGGTTGAGCGACTCGAAATGCCCGCCATGCCGCCGCGACGGATCGCCACTGCCGGGGCGCTCGATCAGGATCACATCGGCGCCGAGGTCGGCCAGCAGCGACGTGGCATAGGGGCCGGGGTACTGCTCGGCGAGGCTCAGGATGCGGATGCCGGAGAGGGGGAGGGGGTTCATGGGGAGGCGGAGAGGGAACAGGCAGAAGGGGCGCTTTTTGGAAATTATGCCGGTCAGTACAAATATTATACCAATCAGTATATTTTCGGCAAGCGAGGCTTCGTGACTGCCGTTGTTGACGTGCCGAAGGGCCAAAACGACCGGTGTATCATTATTCCAAATCGTACTTCTGGAGCCCCAGTCATGAGCACCGCCAACCTGACCATGCAATCAGACGGTACCGCGCTATTGCGCCTGGACGCCGCCACCGCCCAAGCGCTGACCGAGGCCGCGCGCGCCAGCAAGAAGGGGCCGGTTCAGCTTCTCAAACAGGCGATTGATGACTGGCGCGAGCGGGAATTTGACCGCAAGGCTGTCGCGCGCCTCAAGCGGCGCAAACCCAGTGACCCGGCCAAGGCGATTTCGCACGCTGATCTGAAGAAAAGCCTTGGCCTATAAAGTCATCTACAGCGCCGAAGCAGAGCGCCAAATCCGCAAGCTTGATCGTCAAGTCGCCGAGCGGATTCTCAAATTGATGGACCGGGTCGAGGCGCTCGCTGATCCGCGCGCTATCGGTGAAGCCTTGCATGGCGATCTGCGCGATCGCTGGAAATACCGCGCCGGCGACTGGCGCGTGATTGCCGCAATACAAGACAAGCTGGTTGTGGTCGAGGTGATTGAGGTCAGTCACCGCTCGGCGGCGTACTGATCTACAGGCGGGCCGGAAACCGTTGGTGGATGCGCCTTGTGGCGGCAATGCCGTCAAGAGGCGCATGAACAGGGCGTGTGCGCCGCACGCTCTGCTGCGGGGAGCACGTCCGATGTCGCGTTGGCGAAACGCCCCGCCAAGTCTTCGGTCTCCTTGACCAGCCCCCACAGTTCATCACCGGGCGCACCCGCGCGCAGCCTGGGGCCGAACTTGCCGAGCGTCTCCGCAATGCCTGACATGTAGTCCGCGACCTCGCGCTTGCGGCCGACGTTCATGCCCAACAGCTTAAAAATGAGTTCGCCGATGTATTCAGCGGTGCTTCCTGCCATGATGCATTCCTTTACGGGTAACGGTCAACGCATGATCCGGTGAGTGCAGCGGCACAGAGAAGTGGCGAAATACAAGCTGCGGCAGTTGACGCCTGGAGTGGCTCGTGCCAAGTTTCTCTCAACCATCCAGCTTCGCCGTCCGCGCCAACTCCCGCCACTTGCGGATGTCACTCTCCACCCGCGCCCGCATGTCTTCGGCCGGGCCGCCGGCCGGTTCGGTGCCGATGGCGAGCAGGCGTGCTCGCACCGTCTCCTGCGCAAGTGCATGGCGCACATCCGCATTGATGCGGTTGATCACCGCCGCTGGCGTTTTGGCCGGCGCGGCGAGGCCTAGCCATGAGGTGACTTCAAAGCCCGGCAGGGTTTCAGCCACGGTGGGCACATCGGGGAAGGTGTCGAGCCGCGCCTTGCCGGTGACGGCGAGTGCGCGCACCGCACCGCCCTTGATTTGCGGCGTCGAGATGGTGGGTGCGGCGATCATCAGGTCGAGCCGGCCGCCGATCAGTTCGGTGAAGGCGTTGCCTTTGAACGGCACGTGCAGCAGGTTGGTGCCTGCCATGGCGTTGATGAGTTCGCCCGTGAGGTGCTGCGTGGTGCGCACGCCGGGTGTGGCGAAGGTGAGCTTGCCGGGGTTCTTGCGTGCGAAGTCGATGGCGTCGCGCAATGTCTTGAAGGGTGAGTCGGCCTTGACCAGCACCACGAAGGCGAACAGGCTGACCATGCCGGCAAAGGCGTAGTCGCGCAGCAGGTCGTAAGGCAGCTTGGCCTCATTGGCCGCTTGCGTGGCGGCGTTGACGCCGTCGCCTCCGGTAAGCATCATCAGGGTGTAGCCGTCCGGCTCTTGCGTGGCAACGTAGGCGGTGGCGATGCGCCCGCCTGCGCCGGGCTTGGGCTCGATCACGATGGGCTGGCCGAGGCGCTCGCCGAGTGCCTGGCTGATCGCGCGCGCGACCGTGTCGGGGTTGGAGCCGCTGTCGTAGCCATGCACGATGCGCACCGGTTTGGCGGGCCAGGCTGGCTGTGCGCGCGCGCCCAACGATGTGCCAAGCGCGGTGGCGACCGCCGCGCCGCTGGCTGCGCGCAAGAGGGAGAATGCGCCAAGAGCCTTGATGGCAGCGCGTTTGCGGGCATTGACTTGATTCATGTGTGCTCCGGTGACAGCGGGCGCAAGCGTTATTGCTGCGGAATGTTCGACTCGGCAATCACTTTTTTCCAGCGCGCCACTTCAAACACCACGCGCTCTTTCATCTCTTGCGGCGTGCTGCCACGGGCCTCACCGCCGAGGGCTTCGAGGCGCGCGCGCACTTCGGGCAACTGCAACACCTTTTGCAACTCGCCGTGCAGACGCTCGACGATGGCGCGCGGCGTGCCGGCCGGCGCGGCGAGGCCGACCCACGAGCGCACATCGAAGCCTGCCACTCCACTTTCCGCAGCGGTGAGCACCTCGGGCATGCCAGTCCAGCGTGTGCCACCAGAAGTGGCGAGCACTTTGAGCTTGCCGGCTTTCACTTGCGCGACCGCCACGGTAGGGGTCGCGACCACCAGTGGCAGATCGCCACCGAGCAGACCGGTGATGGCGGCGGCGTCGCCTTTGTAGGGCACATGCAGGAGCGGGGCGTTCGCCATCTTGGCGAGCAGTTCGCCGGTGAGGTGATGGGTCGAGCCGATGCCGGCCGTGCCATAGCCCACCGAGTCGGGCTTGGCTTTGGCCGCGTCAATCAAGGCGCGCAAATCCTTGAACGGTGAATCGCTGCGCACCGTGAACAAAAACGGGAACTGCGTGATGGTCGAAATCATCTCGAAGCTCTCGGCCGGGTCGAACGGCAGCGTCTTGTAGAGCGCGCCCGAAGCGGTGTGGCCGCCGGTGAGCAGAGCGAGGGTGTAACCATCGGGCGCAGATTTGGCGACCGCATCCGAGGCAAGATTGCCGCCCGCGCCCACGCGCGCTTCGACCACGAAGGGCTGGCCGAGCGACTTGGTCAGTTCATTGCCGATCACGCGCGCGATGGTGTCGGCATTGCCTCCGGGGGCGAAGCCCTGCACTATCTTGATGGGGCGGTTGGGGTAGGGCTGCGCATATGCATTCGACCCAGTCAAGACCAGCACGGCGAGCAGGGTCAGCATGCCGGAGACGATGCTGCGAAATCGTTCAATGCATTGCATGAAAGCTCCGTTGAAAAGTTTTTGCGCAGCCAGCCTTCAATTCCACGGGCCCAGATATGCTTCGCCCGCGAATGAATCGCTCTGTGCGTCGAGCGACTCGGGCCATTGCGTGAAATCCTGCGCATTGACCAGCGCACGCCGCGCGGCAGCGGGGCGCGGCTGGCCGTCCCAGCCCACTTGCTCCATGCCGCAATAGAGTTCAATCGCGTGACCATCCGGGTCGATGGCGAAGGCGCAGTAGTCAATGCCGGGGAAGAGTTCGGGCGGCAGATGTTTGATCGTGATGTGTTCGGACTTCAGGAAGGCGAGCGCGCTCTTCAATTGCGCGTAGTCGCCGAGCTGAAAGCCGAAGGACATCAGCGTCGTGTCGGCATGCAGACCCAGCTCGGCGCGTAGCGCGAGTGGATACAGCGCCATCGAATGGTGCTCGGTGTTGGCGCGCAAAAACACGCAGCGGTGGCTGCGCCAGATGACTTCTTCGGTGACGGTGAGGCCGAGCACGTCGCGATAAAAGGTCAGGGCGACATCGACATCCTTGACGAACAGGCGCACCGGACCGACGCGCGCGATCTTGAAGGGCCGCGCCAGCAGCACGCCGCCGACATCGAAACGCTCTTCCCCTGGCTCATCCTGCCGCCAGCCGTCGGCGGGTTGGATGCCGCGCGCGAGGCCGTCTTTGACTTCGGAGAATTCCGAGCGATGCGGCAGGGTGGGCGGCGCGGTGTAGCGCACGTCGTGCATGGCTTGCGGCTTGCTCACGCCGTCCCAGCCGACTTGTTCGATGCCGTAGAAAATTTCATTGACGTGGCCGTCCGGGTCGAAGGGATAGGCATTCCAGTTGGACCCCGGCAGATCGCGCCCGGAGCGGTGAATGCGCAGGCCGCGCTGTTTGAAATAGTCGAAGCCGTCCACCACTTCGCGCAAACTGCCCACTTGCCAGGTGATCTGGTTGGTGGTGACTTCGGGAAACTCGTTGGGGAATTTGTAATTGGCCGCAAGCGCGCGGCGCGGGAAGAACACGAAGGAATGATGCTCGGTGCCGTGGCGCGCGAAGTAGCCGATCACCGGGCCCACCTGCGGCAACTCTTCGGGCGTGAAGCGCGGTGAAAAATCAAGCTGATCGCTGATGCGCAGACCGAGCAGGTGTTCGTAAAAACGCCGCGACACTTCCGGGTCTGCCACGTTGACGCCAAAGTGGCCGAGACGGCGCACCTTGAACGGGCGTGGAAGGCGGATGCCGCCAACGGTGTAGAGCGCATCGGCATCCGCGTTGGTGCCGGTGGCCGGGTGTGTTGCTGCCATCCTTGTCTCCTGCGGCGCAAGCTGGCGCGCCGTGCGAATTTTTATTGGAGTGCGAGTTTAGGCAGATTTGCCAGAACGTGCAGATGCCCGGTTTGCGTTGGCAGCAGATGCCAGGTTTGCCGCGGGTGCGCGGTGGGAGACAAGGCAAGGACAAGACTGAGGCGTTTCCTGCACGCGGCCTTCCTCTATAATTCTCAGGTTAACGTTTACGTCAACTTCATTCATTTCTGCATTTTTTCTGCCGAGGCATCATGAAAGTTCTGGTACCGATCAAACGCGTTGTGGACTACAACGTCAAAGTGCGCGTCAAAGCCGACCAAACCGGGGTCGAGACCGCTAACGTCAAAATGTCGATGAACCCGTTCGACGAAATCGCCGTTGAAGAGGCGATGCGCCTCAAGGAAGCCGGCATCGCCACCGAAGTGATCGTGGTCTCGTGCGGCGTGATCGCTTGCCAAGAGACGCTGCGCACCGGTCTCGCCATCGGCGCGGATCGCGCGATTCTGGTCGAGACCGATGTCGAGTTGCAGCCGCTGGCCGTCGCCAAGCTGCTCGCAGCAGTGTGCAAAAAAGAAGCGCCGGGCCACGTCATTCTCGGCAAGCAGGCGATTGATGATGACGCCAACCAAACCGGCCAGATGCTTGCTGCGCTCCTGGGCTGGCCGCAGGCGACGTTTGCATCCAAAGTGGTGATTGCAGATGGCAAGGCACAGGTGACGCGCGAAGTCGATGGCGGCCTGGAGACCATCAAGATCAATATGCCGGCCGTCGTGACGACCGACCTGCGCCTCAACGAGCCGCGTTATGTCACGCTGCCCAACATCATGAAGGCGAAGAAAAAGCCGATGGAGAATCACAAACCGGCTGATCTCGGTGTCGATGCGACGCCGCGCCTCAAGACGCTCAAAGTGACCGAGCCGCCCAAGCGCAGTGCCGGCATCAAGGTGCCGGATATCAAGTCGCTGGTTGACAAACTCAAGAACGAAGCAAAGGTGATCTGACATGGCATCGCTCGTAATTGCAGAACATGACAACGCGTCCCTCAAGGGCGCCACTCTTAACACCGTCACTGCCGCAGTGAAATGCGGCGGCGATGTCCACGTGCTCGTAGCCGGCAGCAACTGCGGCCCTGCGGCACAGGCCGCCGCGCAAATCTCCGGCGTGTCCAAAGTGCTGGTCGCTGATGCGCCGCATTTTGCCGATGCGCTTGCCGAGAATGTCGCTGCGCAAGTGGTCGCCATGGCGGGCGCGTATTCGCACATCCTCACCGCCGCTACCGCCAACGGCAAGAACATCCTGCCGCGCGTTGCTGCGCTGCTCGACTGCCAGCAGATTTCCGAAATTATCTCGGTCGAGTCGCCCGATACCTTCGTGCGCCCGATCTACGCTGGCAACGCACTGGCCACCGTGCAGTCGTCTGACGCGAAAAAAGTCATCACCGTGCGCACCACAGGCTTTGATGCGGCGGCTGCCACTGGCGGCAGTGCCACCGTGGAAACCGTTGCGGCACAAGGCGATGCGGGCATCTCCGCTTTTGTCGGGCGTGAAGTAGCGAAATCCGAGCGGCCCGAATTGGCCGGCGCCAAGATCATCGTGTCAGGCGGGCGTGGCATGGGTTCGGGCGACAACTTCAAAATTCTCGAACCGCTCGCCGACAAACTCGGTGCTGCAATGGGTGCCTCACGCGCCGCAGTGGACGCGGGCTTTGTGCCCAACGACTGGCAGGTCGGCCAGACCGGCAAGATCGTCGCGCCCAATCTGTACATCGCCGTCGGCATCTCGGGTGCGATCCAGCATTTGGCCGGCATGAAGGATTCCAAAGTGATTGTCGCCATCAACAAGGATGCCGAAGCGCCGATCTTTTCGGTGGCCGATTACGGCATCGTCGGTGATTTGTTTACGCTGGTGCCTGAGTTGGTGGCCGAGCTGGGCTAGTCCGAAGCACGCTGATCCAACCAGGACACCCGGAAAAAAGGGCGCGCGCGAAGCGCCCTTTTTTTATCTGACGCTTATTCGATGCAATGGAGTCACTCATGAGCTACGCCGCACCCGTCAAGGACATGAAGTTCGTCATCAAGGAACTGGCGGGCCTCGCCACCATCAACCAGTTGCCCGGTTGTGAAGACGCCACCGAAGAGACGGTTGACGCCATCCTCGAAGAGAACGCGAAGTTCTGCGGTGAAGTGCTCGCGCCCCTTAACTGGAGTGGCGATGTAGAGCACAGCGTGCGCAACGCAGATGGCACAGTGAGTACGCCCAAGGGCTTCAAGGAAGCTTTCAAACAGTTTGGCGCGGGCGGCTGGCAGGGCTTGCATCACCCCACCGACTTTGGCGGCCAGGGTCTGCCCAAGCTGGTCGCGACCACCGGCATTGAAATGATCAACAGCGCCAACATGTCGTTTGCGCTGTGCCCATTGCTCACTGACGGCGCGATTGAAGCCATTTTGCTGACCGGCACTGCGCAACAGCGCGCCACCTATTTGTCCAACATGATCTCGGGCAAGTGGACTGGCACCATGAACCTGACCGAGCCGCAGGCCGGCTCCGACCTCTCGCTGGTGCGTTCGCGCGCGGTGCCGCAGGGTGGCGCGGAGGCGGGCAGCTACCGCATCACCGGCCAGAAGATTTTCATCACCTATGGCGAGCACGACATGGCCGAGAACATCGTCCATCTGGTGCTGGCGCGCACACCCACTGCGCCCGAGGGCGTGAAAGGCATTTCGCTGTTCATCGTGCCCAAGTTTTTGGTCAATGCCGATGGCACATTGGGCAAGCGCAATGACGTGTTGTGCGCTTCGATCGAACACAAACTTGGCATCAATGCCAGCCCGACAGCGGTGCTGGTGTTTGGCGACGGCAATGGTGAGGTAGGCAAGGGGGGGGATGGATCAAGCGGCACCCAAGGCACTGCTGGTGCCCAAGGTAATGCTGGCGCAGTGGGCTACCTGGTAGGCGAAGAAAACCGCGGCCTCGAATACATGTTCATCATGATGAACGCCGCGCGCTTCGCGGTCGGCATGCAGGGCGTCGCGATTGCCGAGCGCGCGTATCAAAAGGCGGTGGCCTTTGCCAAAGACCGCGTGCAAAGCCGCGCCGTCGAAGGCTCGGCCGCGGCGGTTACCATCATTCATCACCCCGACGTGCGGCGCATGCTGATGACCATGCGCGCTCTCACCGAAGCCGCGCGCGCGACGGCTTACGTGGCCGCCGCTGCAGCTGACGCGGCGCACCATCACCCCGACCACGAGGTGCGCGCTGACAACCAGGCCTTTTACGAATACATGGTGCCGGTGGTCAAGGGCTTCTCCACCGAGATGAGCCTGGAGGCCGCCTCGCTCGGCGTGCAGGTGCACGGTGGTATGGGCTTCATCGAAGAGACCGGCGCGGCCCAGTTTTACCGCGACGCGCGCATCCTCACGATTTACGAAGGCACGACGGCGATCCAGGCCAACGATTTGGTCGGCCGCAAGACCGCGCGCGACGGCGGCAAAACCGCACGTGCCATCATTGCGCAAATTCGCAAGACTGAGGCCGAACTCGCGCGCTTTGCCAGCATCGATCTTGCCACCAAGGCACCGCCCAATTTCACCGCGCAGATGCGCGCCGACTTCGCCGCCCTGCGCGACAGCCTGATGCTGGCCAGCAAGGCGTTCGAAGAGTCCGTCGATTATGTGGCCGCCCACGCCAAGACCGACATCCGCGCAGTTTACGCCGGCAGCGTACCCTACCTCATGCTGGCCGGCACCGTGATCGGCGGCTGGAACATGGCGCGCGCCGCA
Organism: Burkholderiales bacterium; assembly: GCA_031387185.1. Lineage (GTDB taxonomy): Bacteria > Pseudomonadota > Gammaproteobacteria > Burkholderiales > JAEUOS01 > CANJDH01. Next base: position 4,590 of record JANNCZ010000514.1, on the reverse strand, counting down.
CTGGTCGCGCAGGCGAAGATTGAAAGCGGCGACAAGGATCCGTTTTACGCCACCAAAATCAAGACGGCACGCTTCTACGCCGATCACATCCTGCCGCGCGCGGCGGCGCTGCGCGCCGGGATTGTCGGTGGGGCGGAGGGGGTGTTGGCGTTGGCTGAGGAGCAGTTTTAAGTTTTGTCTCTTGGGCGCACAGCATGCCACCTGAGAAAGTGCACAGAACTTGAGAGCAGGCGGGTGCCTCGGCGACGCCAAGCACTGGCCTCGCGCAGATGAATTTCCCCAGCAAAGGCGGTTGACAGCTGCCTCGCGGTTCCTTACACTCTGTGTATCGTTTGTATATCTAAGAGGTTTGCCATGCGCGACGCCGCCATTAACCTGCGCGCTCACCCTGAACAGCGCGCCTTGATCGACTCTGCCGCCCAGGTAGTGGGCAAGAGCCGCTCTGATTTCATGCTTGAGGCGGCATGCGAGCGTGCGCAGGGTGTATTGCTAGATCAGGTTTTTTTTCGTTTGAGCGATGCCAAATTTCGCGCGTTCAATAAATTGCTTGACGCTGCTCCTGCGCGCAATCCGGGGCTGGAGCGACTCATGGCGGTGCAGCCGCCGTGGGAGTTGACGGCCAAACATCAGGCAAGACCATTGGCCAAGGCGGCCCGACGCAAAACAGCCGCAGCATGACGCCCCCGTTCGGAGCGCCTGAGGCGCTCGCGCTGGGGCATGACTTCACGGACTTTGATTGCGGCGAACCGGAGTTGAACGATTGGCTCAAGCGCCGTGCCTTGGCGAATCAGTCGAGTGGGGCGAGCAGGACCTTCGTCGTCACCGATGGCAAGCGGCGCGTTCTGGGGTTTTACGCGCTGGCTGCGGGCGCCGTGGCGCACCGGGATGCCACTGGTTCCGTGCGTCGCAATATGCCTGAACCAATCCCGGTGATGGTGCTGGCACGGTTGGCGGTTGATGGAAGTGCGCAGGGCGGCAAGCTTGGCGCCTCTCTGCTCAAGGATGCCGTGCAACGCAGTCTCAACGTTGCGCAAGATACCGGTGTACGGGCCTTGCTGGTGCATGCGCTCAATGAATCGGCCAAACGGTTTTACGAGCACTATGGCTTCAGTCCATCACCTTCACATGCGATGACATTGATGATGCGGCTTCCGGCGCAAGCTGTTTAGCATCGCCCGCTCAAGCACAATCCATGCGGTTCTTCAGATGCTTGCCTTGGAAACGCTTGTCCACCAAGGGTTTCAGTCTGATGCGATGGTGTGAAATGAGGGTTCCATGAACGGCACCGCAGCGGGCAAATCGGCATGTCCCTGGGCTTGCAGCGCATGGGCGCAACTGGACAGGATGCGCTGGCACTGGAGATCGCATGCAGACTGGAGCATGCGTGGGTGCGAATTTTCCTTTGTCCTTGACGCCGCATTGGCGCCGCGCAGTGCCGTGGGCCACGCCGCGTGTTAAAACACGGCCTTCGCCCAATGCACCTGTGTCCTGTTACCCGTTTCTGTTCCTTCTGAGGAGTTGCACATGAAGACCATGATTCGTTTTGGCCTGGCAGCAATCGCCGCAACGGTGTCGTTTGCCGCCGTGGCCGTCGGCCCGCGCCCTGCAGCGCGGCCGGCGCCGGTGGTTCTTACGGTGGGGTGTAAGAAGGTGGGCCATCTGGTGCCGATGGTGCAGATTGCCGATGACCTCAAGAAAATGAATGTGGAGATAAAGCTGGTCGAGTTTGCGCGCTATGCCGATGCGCGTACCGCGATGCTGGCCGGTTCGCTCGACGTCGCCAGCGTCGGCCCGGCCGATCTGGCGATTGCGCTCTCACAAGGCTCGAAGGCGATGGTCGGCATCATGGGCGTCGGTTCTTCGCTCAAATACGTGATTGCCCGCAACGGCGCGAAATTCGATTCCTGGGCCGATGTGGCCGGCAAGAAAATCGGCATCGCGCCGGGCTCGGCCGTGTGGTTCCAGTTCGCCGCGACCATGGTCGAGAAGAACGTGCCGTACAACAGCTTTACCGAAGTCAAAATTCAGGGCGGCGGCGCCAACTTCAACCAGGCGCTCAAAAAAGGGGAAGTCGACGCCATCGTGACCTGGGAGCCGTTTGAAACCATTCCGGTCAACGAGGGCTATGGTTACTTCGCCAAGAACCTTGAGTACAGCCAGTCGCAGTCGGTGGGCGCCGAGCTCGGTGTGCTCGCCGCCAGCAAGGATGCGGTCACCAAAAATCGCGCTGCGGTCGAGCGTTTTGTGTGGGCATACGTCAACTCCATGGAGCAGTTGGCTGCATCGCCCGAGAAGTTTGCCGAAGCCGTGGCGAAATTCACCGGCCTGGAAATGCCGATGGCCAAGGCCGTCGCTACCCCGATCAAGCTCGGTGGTGTGGTGTCGGTGGATCAGATCAAGCGGCAGGCGGCGGCTTTCCACAAACTCGGCGTGATCCAGAAAGACGTCAGCGCCGAGATCGGCGATTACTGGGATGGCTCCTTCGCGCGTAACGCCGGCGCCAAATGAATCTTGTGCGGTGGCTGCTGCTGACTGATTGTTGATGTCCTCGCTTGCCTTGGGTGCCCCGGGCTTCCAGCGCGGCGGCCGTCGAGCCGTGCTGGCGCTGCTCCTGCCGGTCGTCTGCATTGCTCTGTGGCAATGGCTGGGCTCGTACGGCTTTCTGGTCGAGGGCGTGATTCCCACGCCCCTGAAGGTGGCTGAGGCCTGGAAGGTCTGGGCATTTGGCGCCGGGGGTTTCACGCTCAATCCCTACAGCGGCACCTGGTGGAGCAACCTGGTGTTTTCGACCCAACGGGTGGGGCAGGGCTATTTTCTGGCGATTCTGGTTGGCGTGCCGCTGGGCGTGCTGATCGGCTGGAGCCGCATCGCCGCGCAACTGGTGGACCCGTCGATTCAATGGCTGCGGCCGATCCCGATCACGGCGTGGCTGCCGTTCTCGATTGCGCTGTTTGGCATCAAGGATTTTGGCGCGATCTTTCTGATCACCCTCGGTGCGTTTTATCCGATCGTGGTCAACACCACGCAGGGCGCGCGTGACGTCGACAAAAACCTGGTGCGCGCGGCGCTGATGATGGGTGCCGGCAAATGGCAGTTGCTGCGGCGCGTGATTCTGCCGGCGGCCCTGCCATCGGTATTCACCGGGCTGCGCATCGGCTTGGGGATAGCCTGGACAGCGGTGATCGTGGCTGAAATGGTGGCGGTGAAATCGGGCCTCGGTTACGTGTTGTGGGACGCCTATTACGTCGGCCGCATGGATGTGGTGATCGCCGACATGGTGTCGATTGGCCTGATGGGCTACCTCTCCGACCGCCTGGTGGTATTTGTCGAAGGGCGCGTGCTGACGTGGCGGCGCTTGCAGAGTCATTGACCGTAGATTGAAGAGTGAATGAGCACTGCAATTGAACTGACCGCGGTAGACAAGGTGTATCCGGGTGACAACCCGGTTACCGCCTTGTCACGCATTGACCTCACGATTGCCGATGGCGAGTTCGCGGCGCTGCTTGGGCCGTCGGGCTGCGGCAAATCGACCCTGCTCAACATGGTGGCCGGATTTGAAGGCGTGACCGGTGGCTCGTTGTCGGTGTACGGCGGCCCGGTGTCGCAGCCGGGCCCGGATCGCGCCGTCGTGTTTCAGGAAGCGGCGTTGTTTCCGTGGCTCAACGTGTGGGACAACGTTGTGTTCGGGCCAAAGGTGCAGGGCCTGGACCCGGCGCATTACGAAGCGCGGGCACGCGACACCCTGAAGCTCGTGGGGCTGGAAAACTTCCACAAACATCTGCCGGTGCAACTCTCTGGTGGCATGAAACAGCGCGTCGGCATCGCGCGCGTGCTGCTGATGGAGCCGAAGTTGCTGCTCATGGACGAGCCCTTCGGCGCGCTCGATGCGCAGACGCGCCTGACCATGCAGCAGCTGTTGCTCGACGTCTGGCAGCAATTGCGCAAGACCGTGATTTTTGTGACCCACGATATCGACGAAGCGATCCTGCTGGCCGATACCATCTATGTGATGAGTGCCCGCCCCGGGCGCATTCAGTCGCGCATTCCGGTCGATCTGCCGCGCCCGCGCAATCTCGATACGCTGACCGGCCAGCACTTCAACGACTTCAAGAAACGCATCATGCAGGAGATGCGGCACGACGTGCATTGATTGGCGTGCAGACTGATAGCTGCCACCCACTGCGCCCGCATCTTTTTTTCCGAATTGCACGCTACCGCTCTCAATCCCATGGCCAATCCCCGCGTCCCCTACCGTCTCTCCAGTGAGCGCGCGCCGCTCGCGCCGATGAAAATCAATGGCGTCGCCAAGCCGCTGATGGTGCATTTGGTGGTCAATGTTGAGCACTGGCAGTTCACCGAGCCGATGCCGCGCAAGATCGTGACGCCGCCGCACGGCAAGGAGACCGAACCCGATGTGCCCAATTTTTCGTGGGCCGACTACGGCATGCGGGCCGGCATGCCGCGCATCTTTGATGCGTTTGCCGCACGCGGTGTCACTGCCAGCACGGCCTGCAACGCCGGTGTGATCGACGCCTACCCGCAAGCCGCCGAAGCGATGCGTGCCGCCAAGTGGGAGTTCATCGGCCACGG
>JANNCZ010000507.1:0-2366 GCA_031387185.1 Burkholderiales bacterium | reverse complement strand
AATCGAACGCTCGCGCCCTTACAATCCAGCCAGCACACGACCCAGCACAGCACGCGATTTCTTCCTGGATGACGCAAATTGTCCTTGTCGCACTCATCGCAACAGTTCGACCAGGAGATCATCATGCGTTCAATTTTCTTTCCGGCGTGGCTCGCACGCAGCCTGTGCGCACTCTGCGCCCTTGGTGCAATTCTCGGCGCACCCGCCGCATTCGCACAGAACGAGCCCAACGCCTTGGCGAGCGGCAAAGGCCTCACGCCCGGCCAGATGCTGCGCTCGTCCAACAAGCAGTACAGGGCGATCATGCAGGGCGACGGCAATTTTGTGGTCTACGGCGAGCCGTGGCGAGTGATGTTTGCCACCGGCACCAACGGGCGCGGCGCGGTCACCGGCGTGTGGATGCAGGGCGACGGCAACCTGTGCGTCAACGGGCCCACGGCGGCACTGTGGTGCAACTACAGCAACGGCGCGGCGGGCGATTACTTTTTGCTGTTGCGCGACAACGGTGACTTGGAGGTCTACCGTGGCCTCGCGGCCAATGCAGCGACCGCCGCCATGGTCTGGACTTCCGTGCTCGATGCTGGTTACTACGGCGGCAAATACGCTGATTTGCGCCAGGCCTTTGGTGCCGATGCGCGCCAACTCATGGGACATTGGATTGCCTATGGCCGCTTTGAAGGCCGCTCGCCCAAAAACGGCGTCAGTGACGAAGGCCGTCAGCATGCGCAGAGCGTGGGCCTTGATACCCGGTACTACGCCGACAAGTATCCGGACTTGAAAAATGCCTTTGCCTACGATGCCGAAAAACTGTATCAGCACTGGATGACCTATGGCCGCCCGGAGGGCCGCTTCCCCAACAAGCCCACCGAAGATTTCCTCGTGGCACCGGCGCGCTCTGCCAACGGGCGCTCGACGATGCGCAATGTTGACTGGCTGCACACCAATGAATTCCTGCGCTCGGACAATGGCGGTTACATCGCCATTTTGCAGGGCGATCGCAATTTCGTGATCTATCAGACCGGCTCGATGGCCGGCATCTCGGCCGGCACCCACCGCTGGAACTACGGGGGGGGTGCCGGCAACGGGCCGGGTGTGGTGCGCATGCAGACCGACGGGCACTTCTGTGTGTACCAGGGTACGGTGACCGCACAAGGTGCGGGCGTGCGCTGCATGCCCTCCGGGGCGGGCGGGCCAGTCGGACGTTACTTCCTGGCCTTGCAGGATGATGGCAACCTGGTGGTCTACAAAGGCGGCGGCCCGATGGACAACCGCGGCTGGATCTGGGACCGCATCACCACGGCGCCTTCGCGCGGATTCAATTTTGCCGCAGCAGTGGAATCAGTCGGCACCTTTACCGTCAACACCGCCAATACGGCGGCGGCAGGTACCGTGCGAGTGGCCAATGCCGTGGGTAACGAGATCGTCAAGACCGCCAACAAGACCGTCAACGACATCGTCAACACCGCCAACCTGATTGCCGACACCACCGAAAAAGTGGCGGTGCAGACCGGCGCCAGCATCGAGGCGGGCGGCAGAATCATCGGCGAGGAAATCGTCAAGGATGGCAAGGTCGTCGGCTACGCGGTCGCCAAGTTGGCAACCGATGCCTGGAACCTGCTCAACGCCAATTGCGGCGTGATCGGGCGCACGGCTTTCCCCTTGCCGCAGACTGCCTATTTCCGCGGCGCGGATCAGCTATCGAGCATCTTCATGAACAGCAGCGTGGTCGACCCGAAGACCCGCGCCGCGTTCAAGGACGTCAACGCCGCCAACGCCGAAGCCGCGACCTGCTTTAGCCAGATGCAGGACGGCTTCTACTGCGCGATGCCCAAGGAAATGGCAAAGCTCGTGGTCGAGGCCGGGCAAATCCCCGGCAACCTGCTCAACCTCAGCACGCGGATATTTAACGAAGCCAAAACCGAGCAGTGTCTGATCGTGGGTGCCGCCACGGTGACCTTCGGTGCCCTCGGGCTTCAAATGTGTGCGGTCGGCAAGGTGGTGGTGACCGACGTGCAAAAAGCGATTGCCTGTTTTTCGGCCGCCGAGTCCAAGGGCGTGATGAAGAAGTTCTTTACCCCCGGCGCCGCGAGCCACGCGTGGCCGTCGAAGGGAGCGTGCGAAGGGGTCGGCGCGCTGGCACTCACCGCGGCAAAAACCATTCTCACCAGTGGCTTGAGTGCCGAGGCCAAGGCCGCGACCAAGGCGGGAAAAAGCAACACCATTGCACAGGTGGCGGACGAGTTAAAGACGCTTTACTCGGTGGCGGCGGCCGGCGCGAAATACGACCAGATCATGACCGAGCTCGAATCCCTGCCGGAGTGCAAGGGTTGAAATCAGGAGCGATTCTCCGGAAACCCTTGGTGGGA
>JANNCZ010000472.1:0-13677 GCA_031387185.1 Burkholderiales bacterium | reverse complement strand
CGAGCTGACGACACCGATTGTGAAGAACCAGTTGGGGGATTCTGCCGGTGTCGTTGGGGCCGCGCTGCTCGGCGTCTAAAGCCGCCGCTTGCGCATGGGGGGCCGCGCTGCTCGGCGTCTAAAGCCGCCGCTTGCGCATGGAGGCCGCGCTGCTATCAGGGCTCTGACGCTGCCCGCTGCGCACTGGCAAGGCCTAGGAGTCTGCGCGGCAGAAGTACCGCGAGTGAGTCAGACAGGTCATGAAGGATGATGTCATGGAGATTGGCAGCGATTAGTCGAAGATTTTCGTCTGGATGGCGGCTTGAGGCTGGAGTATTGCGTTTGTAGGGGCCGAATTGGCGGTGTGTAGTCGAATCAGGCAGTCATCGCAGCCATGCGGCGCAAGTTCAACGCAGCACAGACGAGTTTGAACTCGCTGCGCACTTTGTCGATGCCGCGAAAGCTGAACTGGCGGAATCCGAGAATCTGCTTGATCCAGGCATTGGGAGCCTCGACGATAGCCTTGCGCCTGCGATACTTGGCGCGCCCATCAGCGCTTTCGAGTTTCGCGGCCATCGCCGCCGTGCAGGGCAGTTGGTCAGCATTGATGGCCGCCTGCTTCTTGCCCTCGCGCCCGAGAGCGACGATGACTTCGGTGGGTGACGCACTCAACTTCTCGAACACCTCCTCGCCGCGATAGCCCGCATCGGCCAGCGCGACCTCGGGACTGGCATCGGTATTACGTTTGACGGCATCGAGCATACCCGGCAGTTCGCCACTGTCGGCGGCGCACTGCGTCAGTTCAGCCGCCACCACGATCTGGCGATGGCTGTCCACAGCAGTCTGTGCGTTGAAGCATTGTTCAAAGCCGGCACTGGTCTTCATGATGCGGCTATCCGGATCGGTGAAGTTGTCTTGTGCCTTGGGCGGCGGCACGCCAAACGCCCGCTTCACTCGCCGCGCGGGTTTGCCCGGTTCGCTGCCTGAGTCGCCATCTGAGGCGCATGATTTTTGCTGTGCCGTCTCTGGCTGCGGTTCAACTGCCGTCGCAGGCACAGACTGAACAGGTTGCACCGCCTGAGGCGACCGGCCGGGGGGCCCATCAGTGGGCGTGGCGTCCGGCTTGCGCCCGCTTTGCCTGTCGGCCAGTAGCTGGCGCTCTTCGAGCCGCTGCTTGGCTGCCTGGATCGCTGCAATGCGCTGTTCGCGCCGTTCAATCTCCGCCGGAATGTCCAACTCCGGTTCATCGGCTTCCTTGACATCAGTTTGCGCGGCCCGCGCCAGCAGCGCTTCTACTTGTGCTTTGAGTTCAACCTCGGCCTTTTGCATCCGCTCATAGCTCATCGCCTTGTGCTTGCTCGCCTTGGCGCGCAATTTGGTGCCGTCCACCGCTATCGTGCCGAGCTTGACCAGCCCGCATTCCTGGGCCAGCTTGACTACCTGCACGAACAATTCGGCCATCTCCTTCAAGTGCAGTGCGCGAAAGTCGCTCAGCGTGCGATGTTTGGGGAAATTGCCCGCCGCCAGCACCCGAAACGCTATGTCTTCGTGCAGCTTCCGGGCTATCTTGCGCGATGAGAACACTCCCGTGGCGTAGCCATACATCAGCACTTTGACCATCATCGCCGGGTGAAACGGCTGATTGCGGGATCCACCGCCTTCATACCGTTTGTAAAACCCTTTCAGATCGAGCGCATCTATCGTGTCGCTGATAAAGTGCGCCAGATGCCCTTTGGGCAGCCATTCTTGCAACGCTGGTGGCAGCAACAGCCGCTGACCAGGTTCATAGGTTTGATAGCTCGTCGTCATTTTTGTTTAACGTCTGTGCGCACCTGCTTGATGACACATCGCTCAAATTTCTGCCGCGCAGACTCCTAGCCGGGTAGCCCGGCGCCAGCCCAAGTGCCGGGCCTGCCACACGGTGGCAAGCCGGTAAAAGCGTTGGTGGGAGCGGCTCTTGGCGCGATGCTCATCGATACCGCTGGTGCAGGCAGCCTTTGACTTGAGCGCGAAACCTGCGCACGAGTCATAGGCAAGGCAAATCAGTCTTCGCTGCTCCCAAGCCGCTTCGATGCGCGGCTCGTCAAGCGCCTGAAATTCTTGGGCGAGGTCACCGGTCCGCCCGACTGCCGCTCGATATCCTTGCGCGTCCTGCCGGCCACCGCACCGCCATCCCCGGCGTCGCGTTTGAGCGGCCGGATGCCGTGCGAGTCGCGGTCCCGGTGAAGCTTGGTGGTGGTCGCCTCGGCCAGCATGGTGAGAATGAGCTCGATGTCCGTCATGTGGTCGCGCAGATTCTGCCTCGCGAGGGACTTCACTTTCTTGTATTCGTCCACTTTCAAGCCAAACGCGCCGAGCATGAGCTCGTTGGTCAACACGGCAAAATCGAGGCGGCTCGCCGCACCGCGCTGCTTCCATTCGTCCGTCAAGTCCTGCCGCACCGCGATGCCGCGCAGACGCTTGTCAATCCAGTCTTTGGGGTAGCCTTTCTGCTCGTACAGGACCTGCATCCGCCCCATTGCCAACTCGGGGTTTTCAATTTCATCGATGCGCTCCCGGCCAACTCTGGCCAGCCAGCGCTTGAGCGGCTCCAGCTTGGGAGAAGGGATCGACTGAATCACGCGAAACAGTGTCTCCGTGTTGGCGCAATCGGTAAGCCGCTGCTTTCCATCCGGCGCTGCCATTTTCAACTGTCCGATTTTTTCGGACACTTCGGCATAACCTTCCGCCACCAGCTTTGTTTTCAGGTCGTTCCAGTATTTGCGCGGACGGTCGCCACCAACCAGTGCGGAGACAACATCAATGATGGAAAACCACCACTCGCCCTTGTGCAGGACTTTTCTGATCTGCCTGCCCTCAAAGACAGCAAGCTTGAATGATGTCTCGGTATTCATGCCAATTTTTGACCAAATCCCCGTTTCGGCAATACGCCTTGTTTAATGTAATTATATATAGTTATTTTAGAACACTGTCAATATCTTGCGATCAGTCTACAAGCATCAACGGTTTGTGCAGGCCAGCGTGCACCGGATGGCGGCAGCACATGCCAATCTTTGGTACAAGCCCATCGCAGCCCCAATGCCGCCAAAACCCTTGGTGGCAGGGCCAGCGCGTTGACACCCAAGTCACGCGCAATGTAGAGCCGGTCGCGCCAGAACCCTTCGTGGGTGCGCTCTCACACCGCAACCGGCAGCAACTGCGTCATGGTCGCAAACAAGCGGGCCGGCAACACCGGCTTGTGCAGCAGCGGCACACCAGCGGCGAGCGCCTCGCGCAAGCGCTCCGGCGCGGTGTCACCGGTAATCATCAAGGCCGGCAGGTGCGTGCCTGACTGGGCGCGCAGCGCCGCAATCGCCTGCGCCCCGGTGTGCTGTTCACGCAAGCGGTAATCGGTGATCAGCAGGGCGGGCCGGCGTTGTTGCGCCAGCGCCAGTGCCTCGCTGATCGATCCGGCCGTGTCGCACACGCAGCCCCAACTGTGCAACAGATGCGCCATGCCTGTGCGCACTGACTCATCATCATCGAGCACCAGCACGCGCACGCCCCGCAGGTCTGGCACCGCAGGCGCGAGGGCCGCTGCAACGAGCCCGGCAGGGAGTACTGCGGGGGGCACTGCGGGGGGCACTGCGGGGGGTACCGCTACCGCCCGGCTGGCCGGCAAACTCAGCCGGAACACACTGCCGCGCCCCGGCGTTGACGACAGGGTGAGCGCATGCCCGAGGGCGTTCGCCAGTCCCTGTGCAATCGCCAGCCCCAGGCCCAATCCCCTGCGCCGGTCGCGCTCCGGATTGCCCAACTGGTGAAATTCGCGAAACACCTCCTGCTGGTGTTCCAAAGCGATGCCGATGCCGGTGTCGCGCACCTCCACCACCAGCGCAGCGCCACGGCGGCGCGCGCCGATCAACACCCCGCCACATTCGGTGTAGCGAATCGCGTTCGACATCAGGTTGCGCAAAATCAGCTCGACTAAGGCCGCGTCCGAGTCCACCAGCGCGCCGGTCTCGCGCGTGCGGTAGGCCAAGGCCTTGGCATCGGCCAGCGGGGCAAGATCATTCTCGATCTTGTGAAACAGCGTCTGCAGGGCAAACGTTTGCGTGTGCGGTTTGACGACGCCAGCTTCGATGCGCGAAAAATCGAGCAGGGTATCGAGCATTTGGGCCGACGCCGCAGAGGCCGAGCGCGCGCTCGCCAGCACCTCGCTCTGATATTGGGTCAGCGGCGTGCCCGCCAGCACCTCCAAAAACAAGCCCTGGGCATGGATCGGCTGGCGCAGGTCATGGCTCGCCGCCGCCAGAAATTTGGACTTGGCCAGATTGGCGCGTTCGGCGTCCTGCCGCGCCGCATCCGCATCGGCGCGTGCACCCTCGGCGCGCGCCGATTCGGCGCGCAGGCGCTCTGCCAGCGTCTCGTGGGCCAGGCGCAATGTGATCGCGCTGTGCAGCAGGCGCGCGGTGCGGGCGGCCTGCCCCAGCAGCGTCAACAGCATCAACAGCACGCCCACCCCGAGCAGAAAAAAACCGGGCTGCGTCATCAGCATCAATTTCAGCGCCAGCGGCGGCGCCAGCAGCAGGGCAAAACCGTTGAAGGCCGGCAACACCGGCGCCATCAGGGTGCCGCCGCCGGCCAGCACGCAGGCCACTGCACACAGCAACCAGATGGTCGCCACCGGTGACGCCTGATCCAGCGTCAGCCACGGCAGCAGCCCCCACAGCCCGCCGTAGAAGCTGTAGAGCAGACCGGTGGCGCGCACCGCCTGGGCCGCCGCCCTCAGCGGCTCTGCCGTCTGCAAAAAACGCCGCGCCAGCGTTACCGCCAGCGCCGCTGCCAGCGCCACGCAGACCAGCCATGCCCACAACAGAACCAGACCGCCGGCGGATTGCAGCAGCCACACCGTGATCGCCGCCACCAGCACGGTCACGCCAAATGACAGCGGCGCGTTGGCATGCACCATGCGCAGTTGCTCCACCAGCACCCGGTCTGCGGGCGGCCACGGCAAGCCCGGCAACTGCGGCCACTGAAGCATGCGGCTAGCGCAGCAGCCCGCGGCTGCGTGCCGCAATCGCCGCCTGCGAGCGGCTGGTCACGCCGAGCAGGCGCAACACCGCATGCACATGGCCACGCACCGTGAATTCGGACAACTCCATGCGCCGCGCCATCACCTTGTTCGACAAACCCTCGGCCAGCAGGTCCAGCACCTCACACTGGCGCGGCGTCAAGGCCGCCGCCACCGCCGCGCCCGCAGCCGCAAGGTCCAGGCCCGCCGCGCCAGCCGGCCCCTGCCCGTCCAGCGCCCGGCGCACCACTGCCAGAATATGGGCAGCCGTCTCAGCCTTGGAGACAAACGCCGCCGCGCCGCGCGCCAGCGCCAGGCGCACCGTCTCGGGCTCGGCACTGGACGACAGCATGATCACCGGCGTCTGCGGCCAGCGCTGCCGCAGCAAGCCGATGCCTTCCAGACCATTGACCCCTTGCAGATCAATATCAAGCAAGACCAGCGCGGGCGCCAGGGCCGGCGGCCGCACCGCCTGCTCCAACGACACCGCCTCGCGCACCTCCAGATCCGGCAGCCCGGCCTGCAGCACCAGGCGCATGCCAGTGCGAAACATGGCGTGGTCGTCGATCAACACAATGCACTGCGCGGTCATGCGCAAATTAAACACCAGATATCCGGTGCCGCCTACCAGTCAAGATTGACTGCCTGCAGCAACGGCTTTCACGGGAAGCTCCTTCCAATCGCAGATCCACCGCGAAAAATCTTCCAATTCAGTGACATAAGTCACGCACACGCGGTCGAACCAGTCAATGTTGACTATATCCAGGTGCCCCGCTAAGGACTAGGCTCCTACTGTCGCTGTTGTGTCCGCTGTTGTACCCGCCGTTGTACCCGCCGTTGTATCCGCTGTTGTACCCGCTGCACCTCCGGCACCCCGCCACCCGCAAAACCGCAAAAAGGTCAGGCCATGCAAAACCACCGCGCCTCCACCCCCCTTGCCAACCCAAACGCCGCCTGCCATCGCCCCGCCGGCGGCGGCGCGCTTGCCGCGCCGCGCCTGCATGCCTTAACCCTCGCCGTCGCGCTCGCCTTCACTGCCGGCACCGCCCTTAGCTTGCACGGTGTCGCCCACGCGCAATCCTCAGCCTTACCCACCGGCGGCCAGATCAGCGCCGGCGCCGCCACCATCAGCAACCCCAGCGCCAACTCGATGGTGGTCAAGCAAAGCACCGAGCGCCTCGCGATCAACTGGCAAAGCTTCAACATCGGCGCCGGCAACTCGGTTCGTTTCGATCAACCGGCCACCACCAGCATTGCCCTCAATCGCGTACACGGCAACAGCCGCTCCGAAATCTTCGGCAACCTATCGTCCAACGGCCAGGTGTTTCTCATCAACCCGAATGGCGTGCTGTTCGGTTCGAGTGCACAGGTAGACGTCGGTGGCCTGGTCGCTTCCACCCTCAACCTTACCGACCGCAATTTCCTCGATGGCAAATTCGTCTTCAGCGATCCGTCCAACACCGCCAGCGTAATCAATCAGGGCAGCCTGAACGCCCGGGGCAACGGTGCCGGCGGCGGCAGTGGCGGCGGCTATCTGGCCCTGATCGGCAACCAGGTCAGCAACACCGGCAGCATGCAGGCGCATCTGGGCAGCGTCGTCCTCGGCGCCGGCGGCAGCGCGCAGTTAACGCTCAACGACACCCGGCTCATCAAGTTTGAAGTGACGCAAGGCGCACTCAATGCCCTCGCCGAAAACGGCGGCCTGATCCGCGCCAACGGCGGCCAGGTCATCCTCAGCGCCGGCGCCAAAGAAAGCCTGTTGCAAAGCACCGTCAACAACACCGGCATCATCGAAGCGCAAACGGTCGATCGTGTGGCCGGCTACATCCTGTTGCTGGCCGGCATGGCAGCGGGCATCGTCAACGTCGGCGGCACGCTCGATGCCTCTGCGCCACACGGTGGGGACGGTGGTGCCATAGAAACCAGCGCGGCCAAAGTCAAAGTGGCCGACCACGCGCGCATCACCACGCAAGCTACAAACGGCAAAACCGGCACCTGGCTGATCGACCCCACCGACTTCACCATCGCCGCCAGCGGCGGCGACATCAGCGGGGCCACACTCGGCACCCAGCTTGGCAGCAGCAACATCACCCTCGCTACCAGCGCCGCAGGCGCGGGCAATGGCGACATGCTGGTCAACGACAACGTGGCCTGGGCCAACACCAACACCCTCACCCTCAACGCCCACCGCAATATTGATTTCTCCGGCGGTGGCCAGATCAACGGAGGGAGCACCGGCAATATCACCCTCGTCGCAGGCTTGAACGGCGCCAACGGCGCCATCATCGGCCATGCCGCCAACACCGTGGTCACCGCCAACACCTTCATCGCCACTGCGCGCAGCGGCATCGGCGCCAGCGCCGCACCGCTGCGCACCCAGGTGACCCAGGCCGCGCTGAGCAACACCCAAACCGGCGGCATCTACGCCACCAACACCGGCAATCTCACCGTCGCCGCAGCCAGCACCAACGGCGATATCGTGATCCGCACGGCGGCTGGAGCAAACAACAGTTCCGGCAATGGCGGCGCGGCCGGCAACATCACCGTCGGCGCCGTCAACGGCCTCATCGGCATGCTGAGCACCGACCCCGGCAATACCGGTAGCGGCAACATCGTGCTCACCGCCGGCAACGGCGGCAACGGCGGCGGCGGCGGAGGCAGCTTCGGCGGCGGCGGCGGCTCGATCACCCTGAATGCGGCGCTGACCTCGGGACAAGCGGCGACCTTGACGGCAGGCAGCGGCGGCGGCATCGGCGGCGGCGGTGCCGGCGGCGGCGGCGGCTCGATCACCTTGAATGCGGCGCTGACCTCGGGGCAAGCGGCGACCTTGACGGCGGGCAACGGCGGCAACGGCAGCTTCGGCGGCGGCGGCGGCTCGATCACCTTGAATGCGGCGCTGACCTCGGGGCAAGCGGCGACCTTGACGGCGGGCAACGGCAGCTTCGGCGGCGTCGGCGGCGTCGGCGGCTCGATCACCTTGAATGCGGCGCTGACCTCGGGACAAGCGGCGACCTTGACGGCAGGCAACGGCGGCGTCGGCGGCGGCGGCGGCGGCGGCGGCGGCTCGATCACCTTGAATGCGGCGCTGACGTCGGCTGCTGCTGCGACCTTGACGGCCGGCACTGGCGGCGACGGCGGCGGCCCCGGCGGCGGCAGCGGCGGCTCGATCAACCTCAGCGCCACGCTCACGGCAGGTCAGAACGCGGCGCTCACGGCGGGCAGCGGCGGCAATGGCGGCTTCGGGCCCACCTTCGGTGGCAACGGCGGCGGCGGTGGCTCGATCCACCTCAGTGCCCCGCTCACGGCGGCGCAGAGCGTCAATCTCACGGGCGGCAACGGCGGCGCCAGTGGTAGCAACATCAGCGGCGCGAATGGCAACGGCGGCAATGGCGGTTCGATTTCACTGCACTCGGCGCTCAATGCTGGCGCGGCGGTGGTGTGGATGGCGGGCAACGGCCGCGATGGCGGCAGTGGCGCATCCAATTCGGGCGGCAGCGGCGGTTCGATCAGCGTGGGCACGCTATCCAGCGCGACCGTGACCGCGACTGGCCCGGTCACACTCACGGCGGGCAATGGCGGCGCGGTAGGCGCTGCCGCCAGCACCACAGCCGGCAGCGGCGGTTCGATCTTGCTGGGAACCGCGCTGTTCAACAGCGGCTCGGCCGGCCTGAATGCCGGCCATGGGGGTAGCGGCGACGGTGTCAATAATGTGCGCGGCGCGGGCGGATCGTTCATCGTGTCGGGGCCGGTGCAATGGAGCGGCGATGCAACGCTGACCACCGGAAATTTCGGTGTTGGCGGGTCGGGCGCGCTCGGTCGCAATCTGTCCGGGTCGAATATCGACCTCGCGGCGGGCGGCAACCTGACGATTGCCAACGCCATCGATATCAGCCCCAGCAGCGGCAACCTCAGCCTCAAGGCGGGCATGAACGCGGGCAATACGCTCACACTCGCGCTATCGACCTTGAGCGCGGGCGCGAACAATCTGAGCTTGCAGGGCTACACCATTGCTGCGCCGGGCGCACTCAATCTCACTGGCGGCACAGTGGCCTTGAAGACCGGCACGGGCATCGGTGCCGGGTCCACGCCGGTGGTGGTAACGGCGGCACAACTGAACCTCGAGAACACCACCTCGGGCGATTTGGTTGTGACCAATACCGGCCACATCAACCTGACCGGCGCGGCATCGAATGTAAACACCGCGCATCTGGTGTCGACCGGCGGCGACATCACACTGGGCGCAGCGCTCAATGCGAGTGGCACGGGTGATGCGATTCGTTTGGCCGGTACGCGCTTCGTCAACAATGCCGGGGCCTCTGCACTCTCTACACCCAATGGTCGCTGGGTGGTGTGGAGCGCGACGCCGGTGAATGACAGCTTCGGCGGTTTGCAGAGCGGCAATACCGCCGTGTGGTCAAGCACGTATCCGGGCGGTGCCGGGGCGACACTGGGTGCGGCGGGCAAGCGCTTTGCCTTTAGCGTGGCACCGCTCACCGGCGTCGCGGTAGTGAAGGCGGATGACAAGTCCAAGGTCTATGGCGATGTGTTTGCGGGCTACACCTTTAGCGCGTCGGATGGCGGTGGCGGCTCTACCTACGGCAATGCGTTTACCGATGCGGGCGGCGGCGTGGTGAACCTGACCGGCACGGGTGCCGGTGGCGCTGGCTTGCCGGGCTTTGCCAGCACTGGCGCTGTGGCCACGGCCACGCGCAGCGGCGGCAGCGCGGCGAGTGTGGCCGGCGGGGTGAATGACCGTCATGCGATCACCGTCAATGTGAACGGCCTGTCGGCGGCGGGTTACAGCAGCGTGGTGGGCGCGGGCGGCTTTCTCACCATTACGCCGCGCGCGTTGATGGTGTCGGCCACAGGTGTGAACAGGACTTACAACGGATTGACCAGCGGCACGGTGACGCTTGCCGACAACCGGGTCAACAGCGATACGCTGAGCACTGCGTATACGGCGGCGGCATTTCTTGACAAGAACGCCGGTACTGCGAAGACACTGAACGTGAGCGGCATTTCGCTCACCGGTGCGGCGGCGCTGAACTACACGCTGGCCAATAGCACCGCAGCCACCACGGCCAACATCGACCGCCGTGGCCTCACGGTAAGCGGCATCACTGCGGCGGACAAGATTTACGACGCCACGCTCGCGGCGACGGTCAATCCGTCTGCGGCGGCGTTTGCCGGGCTGGTTGGCGGCGATGGAGTGAACCTGACCGCCACCGGCACCTTTGCCGACAAGAACGTCAACGTTGGCCCGGCCAAGACGGTGAACCTCACCAGCAGCTACAGCGGTGCCGATTGGCTCAACTACATCATCACCGGGCAGAGCAGCGCCACAGCAAACATCACGGCACGCGGCCTCATCGTCGGCGCCACCGGCGTGAACCGCACTTACGACGGCAGCACCAGCGGCACGGTGACGCTCTCGGACAACCGCATCACCGGCGATGTACTGAGCACCAGCTACGGTGGCGCAGCGTTTCTGGACAAGCACGTGGGCACGGCCAAGACGCTTAACGTGAGCGGCATCAACCTCACCGGCACCGACGCGGGCAACTACAGCTTCAACACCACCGCAGCGGCCACGGCGAACGTTGACCGCGCACCACTCACGCTCGCCGCAGTTGCACAGACGCGCGCCTACGATGGTGGCACCGCATCAAACGGCACCGTGAGTGCCACCGGCTTGTTCGGCAGCGATTCGGTCACCGGTGCGACGCAAAACTTCGACAGCCGCAACGCTTCAACGCCCAATGGACGCACCCTGCAGGTCAACAGTGGTTACACCGTGAACGATGGCAACAGCGGTGGCAATTACCTGGTCGCCACCGTCAATGCCGCAGGCACCATCAATCAGGCTGGGTTGACGCTGACTGCTTCCTCGCAGACGCGCGGCTACGACGGCACGGCCAATTCGAGCGGCGTGGTGAGCGTGGCCGGGCTGGCCGGTGGCGACAGCGTGACTGGCGCGACGCAACGCTTTGACAGTGCGAACGCGAGCGCAGCCAATGGCCGCACGTTGCTGGTCAATGGCGGCTACAGCGTCAACGACGGCAATGGCGGTGGCAACTACCTGGTGAGCACCGTCGGCATGGCGGGAACGATCAATCAGGCAGCGCTGACCATCACCGCGAACAACGCCACCAAGACCTACGGCAGCACGCTCAACTTTGCGGGCACGGCATTCACCTCGTCTGGCTTGGTGGCCGGCGAGACCATCGGCTCGGTGAGTCTGGCGAGCACGGGGGCGGCTGCGGGGGCGATTGTCGCCAACAGCCCGTATGCGATCACGCCCTCGGGAGGCGCGGCGGCGGGCAGCAACTTCAGCCTCGCCAATTATCTGGTGAACTATGTCAACGGCAACCTGACGGTGAACCGTGCGCCGCTGACCGTCTCGGCAAATTCACTGGCCAAGGTGGGCGACAACGTGCCCTTCGCCGGGGGCAACGGCGTGAGCTTCCTCGGGCTGGTCAATGGCGAGACCTCTGCCTCGGTGGCCGCTGGCACACCGGCTTACACCGGCACTTCGCAAGGCGCGGTCGATGCCGGCAGCTATGTGATCACACCGGGCGGGTTGACCTTGCTGAGCAACAATTACACGATGCGCTATGCCGATGGCACGCTCACGATTGCGGCGTCAACTTCACAGTTGCCGGGTGCGCAGAGTGCGATCAACTCGGCGCAGCAGGGTGGATCGGGTGGTGGATCGGGTGGCGGGTCGGGTGGTGCGGGTGGCGGCATGTTCTCCGGCGGCGGCGGCCCCGAGATGGGATTGCCCGATGGCGTCGAGTAGGCCTTTGCGGCTGCAATTGAACTCGGCAGCAACAAGCTAGATCCCTTGGCGGGAGCGGCGCTTGCGGCGATGCCTGCCAATACCGTTGGTCGCCCCTCCTCTCACACTCCCGCCCGGACAACATCACGCAGCAGCGTGCGCAAATCAGGGTTGCCTTCCAGCCGGTCCGTGCTGTACACGATCTTGCGCATCGAACCCGGATGGGCGAGCAATGGCAGGGCCAGCGCGTTAACCCCGAGGTCACGTGCAATGTAAAGCAGGTCGCGCCCCATGGCGCTGCCCGCAAAGCGCGCCCAATCAAGCTCAAATCCGGCCGCGCGGGCAAGCTGTCTGGTGAAGGTGCGCAGCGTGCGGCTATTGCCGTCATGGAACGGATGCACGTAGTCCAGTTCGGTATAGAGGCTGGCGATGCGGTCGATCAACTGCTCAACATCCAGCCCACGCAATTGCGCAGGGGCCGCCAGCTTGAGCGCCGCCGCCAGCCTGCGCTGCGCTTTGGCGTCCATGCGCGAATAGGCCACCGGGAATACACCGTCCACGGTCGACAGCTTGCGCTCTTTCATCCAATCCTTGCCTGCCGGGACTGGCGTGCGCCATGCCCCGGGCTTGACATCGGCAAACCCCGCATTGGGCATATCCTGAAAAATCCGCCGATGGATTTCTTTCACATGCGCCGCATCGAAATTGCCCCGCACCGGATCAAGCTCAAGCTCGACGATCCGCCGGAACGTAAAACCCGCCTCGGCCTGCGCGCGCGCCGTGGCAGCCGCGCTGTCCGCCGGGAGCGCCGCGCCCTTATCGCCTGGCTGACGCAAGCTTGCCTGCGGCGGGTTGGCGCGCGACCTTCACCTTCACAAATCGCGCAAGCGCCAGATCGCCGTTAATCAGGCGGCGGGCGTCGGCCTCGTCTTGCGCCGACAGCGCAAAGCCCTCCAGGCCGACCGAGGCACGCGCAAAATTAACGGCATCTTCACGACGCAGGCGCTCGGCCACTGCCGCAGTGCCGGTGGCTGACGCGCCGGCTGCACGCGCCTCTCCCTGACTCACGTACGCACGCATCAACTCGCGCAATACCTGTGCCGCAGGCCGATGCTCGCTGCCGGCCGCTTCGGTGAAACGCGCGCGCAAGTCCGGCTCGATCCGAAACGTCATCTGCACTTCTTTCACGGCAATCTCCTTCCAACACGATCCTGACCATGACTTCACGCCAGAAACACATTTTACCCTCAGGCACCCACAATGCATCATCAAAGTATCGCTAATGCATCTCTGATGCATCGCCAATAGCCAGGCCACGGCCAACCTCACCAGCAGTTACGTTGGCGCCGGTCCGGGAGGCAACGCAGGTGGCTCAGTTGGCTCTGGCGGCGGCTCTGGCGCTGGTTCGGGCGGTGGGCTGTTCTCTGGCGGCGGCGGTGCGCCGCAGATGGGATTGCCCGAGGGTGTCGAGGAGTGATGCCGATGCCACTTGAATTGCGTTTTGAGATCGCGCTACAACCCTTGGTGGGTGCGATTCTTCATGGATTGTCGCCTGAAACCAATGGTGCATGCGGCTGTTGGGCTTGCCGCAGAATAACAATTGCCCTCGTATCCATGCCGATGCCGCTGCCGATGCCGCTGCTACCCACCGTCCACTGGATGCCTCACCAGCCGCCACGCCGCCGCCATTCACCGCATCTCGCCGCACCAGCGGCGCAGTGCGCGCTACCGGCGTGTTGGCGGGTTATCCGTGGCTGCGCTTTCACACAGCAACCGGCAGCAACTGCGTCACGGCCGCAAACAAGCGGGCCGGCAACACCGGCTTGTGCAGCAGCGGCACGCCAGCGGCGAGCGCCTCGCGCAAGCG
>JANNCZ010000463.1:0-5136 GCA_031387185.1 Burkholderiales bacterium | reverse complement strand
CCGCCGGTCTTGCCGTAGAGCTTTGCCGCTTTTGCGAAATCGATGTGGGTGAAGGCGTGCGCGGTGTTGCGCGCGAGGTCACGCGCGTAGCCGGCTGGCGCGGCCATCGGGTTCATCTTGAAATAATTCAGCAGCGCGGTGCCGACCAGATGCGGCGGTCGGCCCACCGCATCGGCCACGCCGAGATTCACATTCGGTTCGCGGAAATACACCGGCAACAACTGCGCATGGCAATCGGTGAAGTGCAGTATGTGGACGTTGCCGAAGGTCTTGAAGTCGTAGAGGCTCGCAGCTGGATCAACCGCCAGCGCATCGCTGCCATCGAGGGCGAGGCCGCTGGCTGAGGCGCAGGCGAGCAAGTTGAGAAATTCGCGGCGGTTCATAGGGGGTTCCAGAGAGCAGTGTCAAAGACGGGCGGCGCGGCCCGATGTGCATTAGCAGATACTGATATTCATTGCGGCAAAAAAGGGCGGATCGTGCCGCCCTCTCGCCTCAACACGATCCACCACTGGCGAGTTGCGCCCAGCCCGGCCGATGGCAGACGGCGCTATTTGTTGACCGGCGAATTGGGATCGAGCAGCAGCGCCGTCACGTCCTTCAACTGCGTCTCGGTAAGGATGCTGTTGTGACCAAAGCGCGGCATGTTCGAACACGCGGTGTAGGCTTGCGGGTTGTAGATCTTGCCGTAGGTGTATTTTTGAATCGCCTCGGAATTGCCGCGCAACTTGCCGAAACCGAGCAGGCTCGGGCCGATGGTGCCGTAGGAAATCTCCGCAGGCGCCATCTGATGGCAGGCGTAGCAGTTGCCCCCCGCCGGTGTGGCCGGGTTGTCGCTGAACTGTTTGCCGACGCCGGTCTGCGCGATCTTCTCGCCCTCGCGCCAATCGCCGAGCAGCTTGCCGTCCGCCGGATATTTGATGAGGTCGAATTGCGCTTTTTCGAGTGCAGCGAGCGCTTCTTTGGACAACACCGAGCCATCGCTGATGCTGCATTGCGCCTGCGGGCTATCCTGATTGAGGCGGTCGAGCTTGGCCTGGCCGCGCTCCTTGAACGAGGCACGCAAAACCTCAATGGCCTGTTTGGCGAGGTCGGCGTCGCTCAATGTGGTGGCGCAACCTGCCAAAATGGCTGCGACGCCAACGCCAAGAATGGCTCCAGTCAATGGTTTCATGCTGATAGTCCTTATAGAGTGGCTCTGGTAGCGGGTCACAAGCCAATGCACTCTTGCGTTCTTGCGCGTTTCACGGATCGTGCGTTTTGCCGGGTACGCGCCTCAATGCTTCTCTACGCGTCTCAACGTTTGATGGCCGGTGCATTGAACTCGGCACCGTTGGCATTGCGCGCGAGGAACATGGTGATCGCAATCGAGGCGTCAGAAGTGAACTCCAGCTCGGGGAAGCGCTGCTGGCGGAAGCAATCGTTCAGACGCCATTGAAAGGTGCGCAGCTCGCCTTGCGAGACGCGATAGGCCGGCCAAGTGGTGTAAGCGCGTTGCGCATCTTTGGTCTCGGTCAGATTGGGCAGGTCTTGCAAACGGATGCGCTTGCCCGATTCGGAGTGGCAAGTGGCACACGCAAAGTCATGCGGGCCACCGCGAAAGAAAAACATCTTCTTGCCCATTTCGAACATCTCGCGCTCTTTGGGATGGCTCATCGCTACATTCATCTTCACACCCTTGGATTCAGACGTGATGAAGGCGACCAGCGCTTCGTTGTCAGAGCGCTCGGTGCCGTTGCCGAACGGGCGGCGCTTGGCATCGGCTTCGCTCAAACCCTGAATCGTCATGCGGCAATGCACCAGGCGTGTTTCGAGATCCATTACGCGGCCAGTGTCGGCGAAGAACTTCGGCAACACGGTGTAGACGCCCGCCACCTTGCCGGCACCGAGACCGAGGTCACAGGTTTCGAGCGAGACGTTTTTGGGCCCGGCCTTTTTCTTCCACAAGTCTTCGCCGCGCGCTTCCCACAGCTCGGCGGGGTTGCCGCCTGCGAGCGCCTGGCGGTATTCCTCGATCTTTTTGATCGTGTCGGCCCCGGCCTGCGCCCACACTGCGCCCGCGGAAAACCATGCCGAACACAGCACCGCGGTGAGCGTCGCGCCCTTGGTCCACTGCCTCATATTGTCTCCTCGTTTTTATGGCACCGCACGTGCGCGTGCGGCACTTTCACAACCCGCTGATTGGCTCAGCTGATGATTGCCTCGTCAGTGCGCTTGTCGCCCTTGTTGTCGACCCAGGTCACCTGCAGCTTGTCGCCCACCTTGGCACCGGCAAACTGAAATTGCAAATACGGGTTCTTCGAAATCGCCGGGCCCCACTGCGCCGACAACACGGTCTTGCCGTTGTGGGTAGCGGTGACTTGCTGAATGAAGTGCGCGGGAATTACTTTGCCGGCGCTGTCTTTGCGCTGGCCGGTTTCCATCTCGTGGCTCATCAGCACACGCACGACGGTTTTGTCGCCTTCGACTTTGGCGCGAATGCGCATCGGATCTGACATGGTGTTCTCCTGTCTCTGTTTGGTTTAGCCGCCGCAGCCGCCGAATGTTTACCCGATTAGCCGCCGCAGCCGCCCGTTATTAGCCGCCGCAGCCGCCCGTTATTAGCCGCCGCAGCCGCCCAAGGTCACTTTGATTTCACGCGAGGCGACGTAGTACTTGCCGTCGGCCTTGATGAGTGCATGCACCATCGAGGTCTCGCCCATCTTGACGCGCGTGCTGACGTTCGGGTCGGTGCCGGGCGGAATGGTGAACGATGCCGTCAGGCTGCTGGGATTTTTTTCGACCAGAATCGAAATCGATTCTGTCTTGGGAATTTTGCTTTCGACCGCGACCGGCACCACGGCACCGTTCTCGGCAATCTCCGGGGTCGAGCCCCAGCTCACATCCTTGGTCGGGGTGGGTGCCGAGCCACCCAGACCCTTGACTACGTCAGCGATGCCCTTTGCGGTAAAGGCCGCCTGGTTCCATACACCTTGTGCGTGGCCCACGCTCACCAATCCCGCATTCATAAACAGGCCGAAGATGGCCGTCGCGCCACCGGCTTTGAGCGCTTCGCGGCGCTGTGAATCAAATTGCGTCATGGCAAATCTCCTGTGCGTTAACGGGAACAATTTTACGCCGACGCTACTCCGGCGTGCCCTTCATGATCCATCTTGCGAGCAGCGCCGCTTCGTTCTCATTGAGGGCGGCCGACGGCGGCATCGGGATTGCGCCCCAGATGCCCTGACCTCCGCTGCGAATTTTGTGGGCCAGATACGACTCGGCCTTGTCGTTGTTTTTGTATTTCGCGGCGATCTCGTTAAAGCCCGGCCCCACCAGCTTGCGGTCAATGCCGTGGCAGGCGAGGCAAGTGCCTTTGTTGGCGGTGTCCTTGATGCCGGCGAATTCGGATTGGGATTTGGGCACGCCGGCTGTTTGCAGTGCGCCCGCCGCCCCCGCTGCGCCCGAGGCGACTGAGGCGACTGCGGGACCGGCCGCACTTGCAACCGCAGTATTCACGCCACGCACACCACCAACTGGCCGCACCTGCTCCGCCAGATTGCCGTGCGCATTTTTCGCGTAGTCGGGCAAAAACGAGACCACCTTGGGATCGGTCGCGCAGTTGCTCATGCACGCACTGCCGTTGACATCGGGCTTGGCCGAAACTTTCCACATCGCATGTTGCTGCGTCATACCATTGCGATTGGGCATGCGCGCCTGGGTCTCACGGATGTTGGCGTCCGACAGCGTGAAGTCATCCGGCACCACGTCGGCCAGATTCAAGATATAGGCGGTCACCGCGTAGACTTCTTCAGTGGTAAGCGTCTTGGGTGCGTTCCAAGGCATGGCGCGGTTGATGTAGTCCCACAGCGTGGAGAGCGTGGCGACCTTCATCATGGTCGAGCGCTGAATGCCGCTTTTGTTCAGCCCCGATACTTTGCCGGTCTTGATATCGTCCTTGACGATGCCGGTGGCGATCGGCGTGAACACTTCATTCGATTCGCCGAATACGCCGTGGCACGACGCGCACTTCGACTCCCACACCACCTGGCCTTTGGCAACGGTGCCTGCGCCTTTTGGCAGGCCCTTGAAGTCGGGGCGCACGTCGATGTCCCATGCCTTGATCTCGGCGGCGGTGGCGGGGCGGCCGATGCCCTCAAATGCAGACACCGCCAATTTGGGTGCCAGCTGCGGGGATGCCGGCTGTGCAGCCAGCGGCGGCACTGCCAGTAGTAGCGCTGCGACAGCAGCAAACGTCAAAACGCGATTAACCAATCTGGACATTGCCCACCTCACCGCTCGCCGCCACGCGCCAGGACTGAATCGCATTGTTGTGATAAATCGAGCGCGTGCCGCGCACGGCAGCCAACTGCTTTTTCGCGGGCTGCACATGCCCGGTGTCATCGATGGCGCGGCTTTGCAAAATCGCCGGCTGGCCGCTCCAGCGCCAACTGAAGTTGAAGCGCGTGAGGCACTTCGAGAGCACCGGGGTTTGCAGCGTCGCTGTCTGCCAGTTGCGCCCACCGTCAACGCTCACGTCAACCCGTTTGATCTTGCCGCGCCCGCTCCACGCGAGACCGGTGATGTTGTAGTGACCTTTGCCCTGCAAGGCCTGCCCACCGGACGGGCTGGTGATGACCGATTTGACTTCCTGTATCGACGTGTATTGGCGGTGCTGACCGTCGGGCATCATGTCGATGTAGTGCACCGCTTCATCCTTGGTGGCGTAAGGTTGATCACCCACTTCAATGCGGCGCAGCCACTTGACCCACGACACGCCCTGCACACCCGGCACCACCAGGCGCAGCGGATAACCATTTTCGGGGCGCAGCATTTCGCCATTCATGCCGTAGGCGAGCAGCACTTCGCCCGACTCGATCATCTCCATCGGGATCGTGCGCGTCATGCCCGAGCCATCGCCGCCCTCGGCGAGTACGTAGCGGCCCTTCCTGAAATTTGCACCGCAATGCGCCAGCACATCGCGCAGCGGTACCCCGGTGAATTCACCACATGAGAGCATGCCGTGGGTGTATTGCACTGTCGGCACCGCCACATTGCCCCACTCCATGCCGGTGTTGGCACCGCACTCAATAAAGTGCATGCGCGACACCGGCGGCAGACGCATCAGATCGTCCATTGTGAACACGGTGGGCGATTTCA
>JANNCZ010000456.1:0-5193 GCA_031387185.1 Burkholderiales bacterium | reverse complement strand
CCGGGTAGTGCATCGGCGGGATGGCGTCGAGCGCGGCGGTCACGTCGATGATCTGCTCACCTTCGACCAGGCCCAGTTGGTTGTGGTTATAGCGGCAGAGTTTCATGCGATTTGGGCAGACGTGGTTGGCAGACAACAGCTAAAGGCAAATATTACCGCGCGCCAGTGCTTGTGCTTTGAACCGACCGGGCTGCCGCTTACAATTCGGTGCGGCCACCTGTGTCAGGTGCCGGATCGTTCCCTCTTCCCGGTCAGAACCGGATTGTTCACCCTAATCCTTCCGTCAACCATCCACATAATGCGCACCCCCTCACGCAACTCCCTTTTTGCGGCATTGTTGGCGCTTGCGTCATGCTCGCTGCCGCTGTTGGCCGAAGCCCAGAACCAGAACCAGCAAGCAGTGGCCAAATGTGCAGGCGCTTCTTCGAGCAGCTCAAGCAGTTCGAGCACTTGCGTGTTTGGCGAAAGCGGCGCAGGCTTGCGCTCCTCTACCCTCACCCCGGCGACACAGGCCCCGGCCCTGGCGATCAGCGGCGTGCTCTCCAGCGCCGCCGGCAGTCGAGCACCGGGCGGTACCGCCCGCGTTCCGCTGTTTCTGAACGGCGAGACCGGTCTGTCCGCCGGTGCGGCGCCCGTTAAATGGAACGTTTGGGGATCGCTCGGCCAGAACAATATTGCCTACTCGTTTCAACCGGCCCGCAGCAGCGGGCGCGTCAACCTGGTGCTGGGCGGCATTGACT
Source organism: Burkholderiales bacterium (assembly GCA_031387185.1). Classification (GTDB taxonomy): domain Bacteria; phylum Pseudomonadota; class Gammaproteobacteria; order Burkholderiales; family JAEUOS01; genus CANJDH01. Next base: position 4,453 of record JANNCZ010000456.1, on the reverse strand, counting down.
ACACGTTTAACAACAACGTGATCCTGGGCGTCGCCTACACCGACGACCGCACCCGTATCGGCACCGAATTCAACAATGGATCGCTGTCCGGTAACGGCTATTCGATAGCGCCCTACATTGCGGTACCCTTCGGACGCAATTGGGTATTTGATGCCAGCGTGGGCTGGGGCCGCAACAAGCTCTCGCAACTGGACAACTCGGCGGCCGTGGCAGTGACCGGTAATGCGGTCGATGCGCGCTTTTTCTCCTCGCTTGCGGTAAGCTATGCCGCGCAAATCGGCAAGCTGCAATGGACCGGCAAGGGCATGTACCTGTTTTCCGAAGACAAGGTGGGCCAGTTCACCCTGTCGAACAACACTCTGGTGGCGGCGTCCACCACGCGCGTCACGCAACTACGTCTCGGCGGGCAATTGACCTACGACATGGGCGGCGGGGTTGCGCCCTATGCCGGCCTGACTTACATCCGCGACTTGCAAAGCCCGGTGCAACCGGTTACCGCGGGTTTAACACCGGCTAATGATCGTGACGCATGGCAGCTTGCGTTGGGTGCGGTGTTTTACTCCAAGGGACCTCTGTCGGGTGGCGTGCAGTACAGCCAGGATTTCAGCCGCAAGGAAGTCAAAAACAATCTGCTGATGGCTAATATCGCCTACAAGTTCTGAGCGTGAAGTCTGCTGGTGATACACGCCTGCCAGCATAAAAAAGCCGGTCGCTAGGCCGACTTTTTTGTTGGAGCAAATACGCCGCTGGCAATTGCCGGAAGAGCCACCGGGCAGCTCAGCGCCGCCCCGGCATCATGATCATCGGCGGCCGGCTCGTTTGCATCATCATTGCATCGAATCCGCCACCACGCAGGAAGGCCGGGCGGCCCTGGATCAGCTGCAGCGCCGGTTCGCCCGGGCGCGGAAACGCGAGCGCCAAGCCGGTTTGATTTTCCGCCACATCGAGCGATTCGCCGCTGGCAATTTGAATGGCCGTTGCGCCGTCGAACACCACGTCATAGGTCCCGGCGCGCGTATCAACCGACTCCTCTTCAACAATGGTGATTTCAAAATCGGTACCGCGGATACCAACGGTGGCTGTGGGAGTGCTTACCGATACGCTACGCGGCTGCGCCTTGCCGATAAGGCCGCTCACCTGGCGCAACGCTCCCTTGAGCAGTCTGATGGCAAACGCATCCGACGGCGCTTTGTCAAACTTGAATTCAACGAGGTGCAGCTGGCTGTTTTGGCGCAGCGCCAAATTGGAGTCGTCGCGCATCTTGATCAACGTTTCCGCGTTTGCTGCGGTCACGATCAGATCTCCCTCGCGTAGTGCGTCACCCTGTGCCAATGCGCGCGGCGCTTGCCCTGAAGGCGTCACAGTTACGCTGCCGTTGAGTCTCTCAACAGAGCCGATTTGGGCTACTTGCGCTTGAACCGCCGCCGTCAGTCCCATTAACAGCCATAACGCCAACCAAATCCTGATTTGCACTGCAATCTCCGGTTTCTAAAGGCGAGTCTGACAATATCACGCGATGTTTCACAATTGGCGTGATTTATTCACGCTTCGTAAAAAATGCCGGCGGCTGGCATCAATCTACCTTCGCACCCGTATCGCGCACGATCGTGCCCCACTTGGCGATTTCGCTTTGCATGAACGCGGCGAGATGTTCAGGCGAGGACTCGGGCGCATCCGCGCCGATCTGCGCCAGGCGCTCGGCATAGTCGCGCGTCTTTTGCAGCTTGGCCATTTCCAGCGCCAGGCGCTGCACCACCTCGCGCGGCGCACCGGACGGTGCGTAGAGCGCGGTCCAGGTGTTGACTTCATAGCCGGCCACGGTCTCGCCAATCGCCGGCAATTCAGGCGCGGTCGCAGAGCGCTTCGCTGTGGAAACGCCGAGGGCGCGCACCTTGCCGGCGCGGTAGTGCACGAGCGCATTGGGCGCGGTTTCGAACATCAACTGCACCTGACCGCCGATCAGATCGGTGAGCGCCGCTGCGCCGCCCTTGTAGGGCACGTGCGTCATCTGCACGCCAGTCATGGTCTTGAACAACTCCGCGCCGAGGTGCGAAATGCCGCCGTTGCCGCTCGATGCGTAATTGGCTTTGCCTGGGTTGGCCTTGAGCCAGGTGATGAGTTCAGCGACGGTCTTCACCGGCAGATTCTGATTGACCACCAGCACATTGGGCAGCGTGTGGGCGAGCGCAACCGGCGCGAAATCTTTCACCGGGTCATAGGTGAGCTTCGGATACAACGCGAGGTTGATGCCGCCACTGGTGCCGATGGTGCCGTAAAACAGGTGGTATCCATCGTTGGGCGACTTCGCCGCCGCTTCCGAACCGATGTTGCCTGCCGCGCCGGGCTTGTTGTCGACGACGATGGGCTGGCCGATGGCGTCGGCGAGGCGCTGCGCCATCAGGCGTGCGAGCACGTCAGCGGTGCCGCCGGACGGAAACGGCACGATCATCTTTAACGGACGATTCGGCCAGGAGCCTTGTGCCACAAGGGTTTTCGGGGCCATGCCGCTGAGGCTGGCTCCCACCAATGCTTTCAGGGCATCACGTCGTGTAAATTTCTGCATGGGGCCTCCTTCAAGATTCCGTTTCAAGCAAGGCCACCGGATCACCGTACATCGCGGCGGCCTTGATGACTTCGGGATCGCGCAGTGCGGCGAGAAACCCGGTATTGATCAAGCTGCTGCGCCCTTGCGGCGTGACCGCTTCGACGGTCGAATCGAAGGTGATCAAGTCCATATGCACCGGGGGCTCTTCCCAGTCGGGCATGACGCGGCGGATCCACTCCGAGGGTTTGACGAGGTCGATGCCGAAGTGCAGCGCACCCGGGTTGTTGGAACCGGCCGGATAGATGGTGTGGCGTGGCGCTTTGGGATTGAAGCCGCAGCCCAGTTCAATCAGCTTGCCACCGGTCAGCATGTCGCGCAGGGCATCCGCAGCCTCGCCCGTGCCGGTGACTTCGACGATGGTGTCACCCTCGAAGCGGCAGCCGATTTTTTCCGGCCAGGGTTTCTCGAATCCCACCGCCCACGCCGGATAGATGGTTCCACCCATCGTTACCGGCGCAGCGTTGTCGTTCAGATGCGCGGTGCGGTCCCACAGGTTGGGACCGTGGGTCGGCAAGTAGTGCACATAGCAGCCCGGCTCGTCGGCCAGCATGCGCCCGCGCCAGCGGTTGCCGGCCAGCAGATTCTTGCGCATCGCCGCAGTGAAGCCGATGCAAAAATCGCTGCCGCGCGCGTCACGCCATTGCAAGTTAAAAGCCGTATCAGCAGGAAATGCACGCGCGGTGGCGCGAATGATCGCGCCCACCAACTCAACCGGAAAGCGCGCCTGCGGCGTTTGCAACAAATCCAGATCGCGAAAGTAGGTGATCTTGACCCAGCGCTGGCCGCGTTTGCGCAAAGCGATGTTGAACGGATCAAGGATGGAACAAAACCAGGTCGAGACCACGAAGTCAGCGGCGTCGAGCAGGGGCTTGACGTTGTCCGGCACCGCCTCGATGCGCGTCGAGGTTTCGGTCACCACACGCACCGTCGCGCCGCGCGCCTGCGCGAGGCCACGCACAGCGTCGATCACGCGCGGGTCAAGCAGCGGATCGGCGAGGATCAATACGTTTTCGCCGGCGCGGATGGCGAACACGCGCGCGAAGTTGTCCGCCGCTGCAAACCACTGCGTAGCCGATGCGATGTGCAGTGCGTCTTGCGGGCGCGCAACGGGTGGCAGGCCGATGTAGTTCACCATGTTGCTCATGGTGTCAGACACTCAACGGCGCGGCGCTCGCGGCGTCGCGGCGGGCCACAGCAATGGCAACGATCATCACACTCACTCAATTTTGAGCCACACCACGTCGTTCTCCACCTTGACCGGATAAGTCTTGAGCGCGACGGTGCAGGGCGCAGCGCTCGCCTCGCCGGTGCGGATGTCAAACATGCCTTGATGAAACGGGCACTCGATGTGCCCGCTGACGACAAAGCCCTCCGACAAATTCGCGTTGCCGTGGGTGCAGATATCGTGCGTCGCGAAAATCTCGCCCTCGAGGTTGTAGAGGCATACCGGCTCGCCATTGAAGGTGGCAGGGTAGGTGCCGTCTTCGGGGATGTCGGCCTTGGCGGCCACCCGGGTCCATTCGCTCATGCTGATTTTCCGTGTTGATGTGACGTGGGTGAATGCGGGGCATTGCTGGTGTTTCCGGTAGTTACCGGACCCGCGCCCGCCAAATTCTCAATGATACCGAGCAACACCCGGCGCGCGCTGGCCACCTCTGCGGCGGTGATGCCGCGCACCGCCAGTTGATTGACGGCAAGCGCATGCGGCACCAGTTGCGCCTTGAGTTTTTTGCCTGCGGCGGTGACGAAGATGTGTTGATTGCGCAAATCGCCGGCGCGCCGCCGCCGCTCGATCAGGCCACGCGCTTCCATTGCGGCAAGTGCCGTGTGCGTGGTCGGCTCCATCAC
>JANNCZ010000432.1:0-2131 GCA_031387185.1 Burkholderiales bacterium | reverse complement strand
GGCGACGGCCCTGCCGCAGTCGCGCTTTGTGGGGATCGATTTTTCGCAGGTGCAGATCGACGCCGCCAAGCAGGCGCAGGCCGCGCTCGGGCTGACCAATATTGAATTCATCTGCGTCGATATCCGTGCTGCCGATGCGGCCGCGCTGGGGCAGTTTGATTACGTGATGGCGCACGGCATTTATTCCTGGCTGCCGCCCGATGCGCAGGCCGCCATGCTGGCGCTGTCACGCGCCTGCCTGTCGCCGCACGGCATTGCCTACATCAGCTACAACACGCTGCCTGGCTGGCGCATGCGCGGCATCATTCGCGACATGATGCTGTATCACGCTGAACAGCATGCAGAACCGCAGGTCCAGGTCACGCAAGCGAAGGCGCTGCTCGATTTCATGGCGACCCATGTGCCGGCCGAAGGCAATCCCTACGGCCAGTATTTGCGCAGCGAGCTGCAAATGGTGACTGCGGTCGATGAAAACTATCTGGCGCACGACCATCTGGAGGTGCACAACGAGGCGCTGTATTTCCGCGACTTCATGGCACGTGCCAATGCGGCGGATCTCGACTATCTCGGCGAGGCTGATTTTTCGACCATGACCGGCAGTGGCCTTGCGGCACCGGCGCTGGAGAAGTTGAAGGCGGAGATCACGGATATCGTGCGCCTCGAACAATATTTTGACTTCATGCGCAACCGCACTTTCAGAATGACTCTGCTGGTGCGGCGCGGCAGCGCGTTGAAGCGCCACGTCAGCGCTGCCGCGCTGGCGCCCCTCTATGTTTCAGCCAACCTGAAGCCGGATGCCGCTCCCGATCTGAACAGCGCCGTGCCAACGATGACTGCGTTTGTGTCCGGCACCGGTACCAACCTTCAGACCAACACGCCGGTGACCAAGGCCGCCCTGTTGGTACTCGCGGAGCAGTACCCGCGCTGCCTTGCGTTCCCGGCCCTGCTTGCTGCAGCGCGTGCGCGTCTGCCGGCGCAACACGCTGCCGCCGTCAGTGACGCTGCCGACAATGACGCGCTCGGCAACGACATACTGGTGGCCTATTCGGTACCCGGCCTAGTGCAGTTGCACGGTGCCGATCCGGGCGCGGCGGTTTACACCGGCGCAGCCGGTGAGCGCTTGCGCGCGCCTTCGTATGCACGCTGGCAGGATGCGGCTTCGGCGCTGGTCAACCTATATCACGTGCCGGTGCAGATGAATCAGGCCGGGCGTCTGGTGTTGGCGTTGTTGGACGGCACACGCGACCGCGCAGCCTTGCTGACGGCATTTGAGCAACTTGTGCTGGATGGAAAAATTGTGCTGGAACAAGAGGGAAAACCTGTGGCACCCGCAGCCACTGGCCAGATGACCGGCCCGGCACTCGATGCGGTGCTCCGCGAATTGGCGGCGCAAGGATTTTTGTGCCGGAGTGACGCGGGGTAGCGAAGGACGCGGCCGGCCCGCGACCGCTACTGCACGCGGATTTCCTTGAGCATCTTGTCGTCAATCACCGGCGGCGAGCGTTGATTGATCGCATCAATCAGGCGCTGGCGGTTTTCCAGAAGGCGCGCGTCGCGCAGGCCTTTGACGATGGCATCGCGCACCTCGGCCAGCGGGCGCACCGCCGCCGCGCGGCGCTCCAGCACTTTGACGATCTGCCAGCCGAACGCGGTCTTGAGGGCGCGGCTGACACCGCCAGGTTTGAGTGCAGCGGCTTCCTCGCGGATCAGCGGGCTGAGATTGGCTTCGGCAAGCCAATCGAGTTCACCGCCTTTGTCCTTGCTGCCCTGATCTTGTGAATATTGCCGGGCCAGTGCGGCAAAGTCGCCTCCTGCACTGAGCTTCTGGCTCACCTCGCGTACCGTGGATTCAGCGCGTTGCACTTCGGCAGCGGGCGGGTTTTCGGGCAGGCGGATCAATATCTGCGCCAGCCGGATCAGCGGAGGTACCTGAAACTGGGCAATATTTTTTTCATAGGCCGACTGAATGTCGGCTGCGGCGGGATAGGCTGCTTCCGGTTCGGCGCGCGCGTTCAAATAGCTCTCAATCAACGCCTGCTCTTTGGCGCGCTCGATGGCGATGGCAATGTTGGCGCGCTTGTCCCAGCCGGCCTGGCGTGCTTCACCCAGCACCGCGCGGCGCAGCAATTCG
>JANNCZ010000421.1:0-4405 GCA_031387185.1 Burkholderiales bacterium | reverse complement strand
CCGCTTCGTGCGTGTCGAGCAATTGCTGCAACTGGTGTGGCGCGCGCCGATTCGCACCGTCGCCTTAGTGCAGGGCCGCGCCTGGGGCGCGGGCGCTGATTTATTCGCGGCGTGTGAAGTGCGTCTGTGCGCGCCGGACAGCACGTTCCGTTTTCCCGGTACGCGCTTTGGACTGGTGCTCGGCACGCGGCGTTTGAGTGAACGCGTGGGCGGCGACGCGGCGCGGCGTTGGCTGACTGCTGGCGCTGAGGTCAACGCCAGCGAGGCGCTTGACGCCGGTATGGCGACGCAGGTGCTCGCTGCGGACGAGCGCGCCGCCGCCATTGCGGCGCTGGGCGTGCCGGTGCTGGACCGGGAAACCGGTGCGGCGATACGCGCGCGCACACGCCACGATGAGGACGACAGTGATCTCGCCGCACTGGTGCGCTCGGCCATGCGCCCGGAGTTGAAGGTGCGCATCGAAGCCTATGTGGCGGGATTGCGCAAGTGATGCCGATCCGCCTTAGGCAGCAGGTGACCGTTATTTGCCTAAAATTATTGAATTAGTTAAAATTTAACTTATTTATTAAATTAACTTAACTTAAACATGCTGCACTTCAGCCGCCCCGAACTTGCGCAAGCGTATCTGAAACAATTGCGTGAAGGCGGTGAGCCGATCGCATTGTTCTCGCCACGGCGCACCGGCAAGACGGCGTTTTTGCGCAAGGATTTGACACCCGCCGCCGCACATGCCGGCCTGCTGGCCGTGTATGTCGATCTCTGGCAGGACAAGCAAAATCCGGCTGATGCAATTGTGTATGCATTGCAGGCAGCGCTTGATGACCTGCGCGTCCCCAAGAGCCGCACCGCACGTGGACTCAATACGCCGGTACGCAAGCTCGGCCTATTCGGTGCCAGCATCGATTTCGGCGAGGATGCGTCCGCGCGCCAACCTGTAAAGACCCACCTGCTGATCGACAGCCTGCTCCACGAAGTGGCACGCGCAGCTGGAAAGAGAATTCTGTTGATGATCGACGAGGTGCAGCAGCTTGCCCTCACTGATTCAGGCGACGATCTCGTCGCTGCCATACGCGCTTCGTTGACACGGCAGCAAAACAATGTAATTGCCGTTCTTACCGGCTCATCGCGCGATCAGCTCAACGAACTGTTTTTCCGGGCCAGGGCACCCATGTATGAATTTGCGTCCGTCATCAAATTTCCCCTGCTGGGCCGTCCCTTTGTTGAATTCGCTGCGGTGCGCCATCAACGGCTGACGGGCGTGCTGCCGGACACCGGGGTGTTGTTGCAGGCGTTTGATGCATTGGAATACCGCCCCAAACTGCTCTATCGCCTGCTCGGACACATGGAAGAGAATCCGGCGCTCGACACTGCTGCGGCTCTTGCTGAAATCGAGGCAGAGCGGGCGGCCGAAATGGATTTGCCGGGCCTGTGGGCGGGACTTTCCAGCCTGCAAAAAGCGCTGCTGATGCGAATTGCCGGCGGCGCATCAGGCTTGTACTCCAATGACGCTCTCGCGAGCTACCAGAAAAGCCTGGGAGTGCCGGTCAATCCAGGTTCGGTCAAGAGCGCAGTGAATCAATTGCGCAAGCGCAGTGTTCTGTCGAAAATCGGCGCGGAATACGAATTCGAGATGAAGGCGTTTTCCGCATTTATTCGCCAGATCGCAATACCTGCCGGTACAAAATCCGGGCCGGGGAAACGTTCTGCGGCACCCGCCGCCGGCAAAAAATCCCTGCGCCGCAGATAGTCACCTGCGCAACTTGCCTTTGGGTGTACTGACAGAGGCTGACAAGGGCGTACCTGCCGGCTGTACCTGCCGGCATGGCAGTTGGCGGCATTGCGGGTAGAATTTTTTGACTTAACGCTCACAGGAGAAATGCAGTGGCAATGATCGAACACATCGCCAAACTCGGCGCAGAGATGACGCACTGGCGGCGCGACATTCACGCGCATCCGGAGCTCGGCTTCGAGGAGCTGCGCACTGCAAACATCGTTGCAGAGAAGCTTGCGGGCTTCGGGCTGGAGGTGCATCGCGGCATCGGCAAGACCGGCGTGGTGGGGGTGTTGCGTGCCGGCAGCAGTGCCCGCTCAGTGGGGCTGCGCGCCGACATGGATGCTTTGCCGATTGTCGAGGCAAACACCTTTGCGCACCGCTCGACCCACGCCGGGCGCATGCATGCGTGCGGACATGACGGCCACACTGCCATGCTGCTTGGCGCGGCCAAGTACCTCGCGGCGACGCGCGCTTTCGACGGGGTTGTCAATTTCATTTTTCAACCGGCGGAAGAAGGCATCGGCGGCGCGCGCGCGATGATTGCCGATGGGTTGTTCGAGAAATTTCCCTGCGATGCCATATTCGGCATGCACAACCGGCCGGGGCTGGCACTGGGCAAGTTTGCGGTGCGCGCCGGGCCGATGATGGCGGGCGGTGCCTATTTCGACATTCACGTCACCGGGCGTGGTGCGCACGGCGCGCGGCCCGAGAGCGGTGTCGATTCAGTGTTGGTGGCATCGCACATCGCGATTGCCCTGCAAAGCATTGTCTCGCGCAATGTGCGCCCGGTCGATGCGGCGGTGGTCTCGGTGACCAAAATCCACGGTGGCGATGCGTACAACGTGATCCCGCAAATCGCGCAGCTTTCCGGCACCGTGCGCGCCTTCACCCCTGAGGTGATGACCCTGGTCGAGGCCAGCATGCGGCGCATCGTCAAGGGCACGGCGGCGGCGTTTGGCGCGACGGCGGAAGTCGATTTCCGCGTGATCTTCGCGCCCACCATCAACGACGCAGCGCAGGCCGACTTTGCCGCATCGGTGTGTGCGGCAGTGGCGGGTGCGGAGAACGTCAACCGCAATCCGAACCTGATCGTGGCGTCGGAAGATTTCTCGTTCATGCTCGAGAAGGTGCCGGGTTGCTATTTCAACATCGGCAACGGTGCCGGCGAAGACGATGGGGTCGGCAACTGCGAAGTACACAATCCGTCGTATGACTTTAACGATGGCGCGCTGACGCTGGGCGCGAGCGTGTTCTCCCGCATTGTTGAAACACGGCTCGCTGCCATCAGGAACGCTTGACCGACCGGAGATGACGCAATGAACAATCAAGGCAATCGACGCAAAATTGTCGTGGCATTGGGTGCGAGCGCATTGCCGTTGCCTGCAGCCTTGCGCGCCCAGCCCGCTGCATACCCGAACCGCCCGGTGCGCATCGTCGTCGCCTCGGCGGCCGGCGCAGGCGATGACATCCCGGCGCGCATGCTCGCCGCCAAGATGGGCGAGTTGCTCGGCCAGCAGTTCGTGATCGACAACCGCCCCGGTGCCGGCGGCATGATCGGGCAGACCTTGGTCGCCAAGGCGCCGCCCGACGGCTACACCCTGTTGCTGGCCGGCGGCTCGATGGCCGGCGCACATCATGTCAACGCCAACATGGGCTACGACCTGCAGAGAGACTTCTCGCCGGTCTCGTTGATCGAGACGGTGCCGTGGTCGTTTGTCGCCCATCCGGCCCGCCCGGTGCGCACCGTGCAGGAGTTCATGGCCCATGCGCGCGCACGGCCCGGCAAATTGACTTACGGCACCATCGGTGTCGGCCAGATCCCCAACTGGAGTGTGCGCCTGTTCACCAGCCTGGCGGGCATCGACGCGCTCGAAGTGCCCTACAAGGGCACGCCGGAGGCACTGATCGATCTGGTGGCCGGCCGCCTTGACTTCTACTTTCCCGCCGTCGTCAATGCCATCGCCATCAAGGACAAGGCGCGCATCATGGCAGTGACATCACGTGCGCGCTCGCTTTTGTTGCCCGAAGTGCCGACGCTCGCCGAATCCGGTTTGCCGGACTACGAGATGCCGGCCTGGCGCAGCATCATGGGGCCGGCCGGGATGCCGCGCGAGATCGTCGACACCCTCAACCGTGCCATGGTCACCGCGCTCGCCTCACCCGACTTGCGCGACAAGCTCGCGAGCACGGGCTCGGTAGCGGCTTCGAGCACGCCGGACGAATTGCGTAAACGCTATGCGGACTGGAGCGCCATTTTTGGCCGCATCGCGCGTGAGGCTGGGCTCAAGCCGCAGTAATTTTCAGCAGGCTGCACAGACTGCGTTGAGCCGCAGCCTGCTGCAGCAAGTACTTCCCTGGAAGCCGCTATTCGACCGTCACGCTCTTGGCCAAATTGCGCGGCTTGTCGACATCTGTGCCACGCGCGACAGCGGTGTGATACGCGAGCAACTGCAGCGGCACCACGTGCAGGATCGGCGATAGCGGCCCATAGTGTCCGGGCAAGCGAATCACGTGAATGCCTTCGCTCGACGTCATGTGCGAGTCAGCATCGGCAAACACATAGAGCTGGCCGCCGCGCGCACGCACTTCCTGAATGTTGGACTTGAGTTTTTCGAGCATCGCGTCGTTGGG
>JANNCZ010000298.1:0-4391 GCA_031387185.1 Burkholderiales bacterium | reverse complement strand
CTTCTTCATCGCGTCGGCGACCATGTACATCATGGTGTTGACGCGCAGGTAGTAAAAGTCAATCTTGTATTTTTTCTCGAAGTCGTTGGCGAACTTCTCGGTCTTGTTGGGATTGATGTTGGCGTGCCACTCGGTGATTTGCTTGACCTTGCCGGCTGCGGCATCGCCCATCGCCGTCGGGGTACTCAGGCCGCCGGCATAGTAGGTGTAGAAATCAACAGTGAGGTTGGCGTCTTTGGCCGCTTTGATGAGCAGCGTCATGTCAGTGCCCCAGTTGCCGGTGATGACGGTGTCTGCACCCGATGCCTTGATCTTCGCCACATAGGGGGCGAAGTCGCGCACCTGGCCGAGCGGATGCAGGTCGTCGCCGGCAATCTTGATGTCCGGCCGTTTGCGCGTGAGGTACTCCTTGGCGGCACGCGACACCTGCTGGCCGAAGGCGTAGTTTTGATTGATCAGGTACACCGACTTGATGTTCTTCTGTTTCTCGATGTAGGAGGTCAGCGCCTCCATTTTCATGTCGCCATTGGCATCAAAGCGAAAATGCCAGAAATTGCATTTGCTGTTGGTGAGGTCAGGATCCACCGCCGCGTAGTTGAGATACAACACCGCGTCTTTCGGGCTGCGCTCGTTGTGCTTGCCCACCGCATCCGAAATCGCCAGCGCCGCGCCTGAGCCATTGCCCTGCGTCACGATGCGGATGCCGCGGTCAATCGCCACCTTCAATTGATTCAGACTCTCCTGCGGCGTGCCCTTGTTGTCGAGCGGCACGATTTCCAGCTTCGGCCCGCCGGTCAGGTTGCGCGCGTTGATGTCATCGACCACGAACTGAAACTGCTTGAGGCCAGCTTCACCGACGTTGGCGAACGGGCCGGAGAGCGGATCGATATATCCGATCTTCACGGTCTGCGCAAATGCAGCCGGTGCGGCCAGCACCATCACGGCGCAGGTCAACGCACTTGCAGCCACGGTACCTACAATACGAAGCGATGCTTGAAACATGATGCTTGTCTCCTTATGTAAATGTATGTCATCAACCAGCAGGGGGATGATGAAGCTTGTTATAGTTTGCAAAGATTGTATCTCAGCCCATTTCATCAGCCCATTTCAACCAGGAGCAGTGCATGAAAGCATGGATGGTCAATCAATGGTGCGAGCCGCACCAGATGGTGTTTGAAGAGATCGCCACACCTGAACCGGGCCCGTCACAGGTGCGCGTCAAAGTCGAAGCGGCTGCGCTCAACTTTCTCGACACGCTCATCATCAAGGGGCAGTATCAGTTCAAGCCGCCCTTCCCCTTCACGCCGGGCGTCGAAGTGGCCGGCACGATTGAAGCGGTGGGCGCAGGGAGCCGCTTCAAACCCGGCATGCGCGTGTGCGGCAACATCTCGACTGGTGGCTATGCGACGCACGCCATCCTCGACGACGGCGCAGTAGCGCCGATCCCTGACAACTTATCCTTCGCTGAAGGCTCGGCCCTGCCGATCGTCTACCCCACGGCACATTTGTGTCTGCAAGATGCCGGGCGCATGCAGCCGGGCGAGACGGTACTGGTGCATGCCGGTGCAGGCGGCGTTGGACTCGCAGCGATTCAACTGGCGAAGGCCTGGGGCGCCGGGAAAATTCTGGCTACTGCTGGCGGCGAAGATAAATGCAAAGTTTGCGTCGGTCACGGCGCGCACGAGGCCTACGACTACAACGGTACGGGAGCGGACACCTGGGTCGAAAAGGTCAAAGCCGCCACCGGGGGCAAGGGCGCAGACATCATCATCGACATGGTCGGCGGCAAGATTGCCGAGCAGTCGTTGCGCGTGCTCAACTGGCGCGGGCGCTTCATCGTGGTGGGCTTCGCGGGAGGCACAATTCCCAGTCTGCCGGCCAATCGTCTCTTGCTCAAAGCGGCGAGCGCGATCGGCGTGTTCTGGGGCGAGACCGCCAAGCGTGAGCCCAAGACGGTGCAAGCTGTGTTCGCCGATTTGATGGGCCTGCTCGCCACAGGCAAGATCAAGCCGGTGGTCACCAGCACCTACAAATTGTCGAACGCGCCGCAAGCGATGATCGATCTGGCCACGCGCAAAACGCATGGCAAGGTGGTGTTGATTCCGGATTAGCGGCAGCGAGGTGGCGCGCCCGATGGGCGGATTGTTCCGCCAACTCGACTCAACCACCCAGTGCGCGCCAACTTGCGAAGCCGGCGATGGTTGCGATGATCGAGCCGGCCAAATGCAGGCCACAGTGAAGCGCGGCTTCCACATAGCGCGCGCTTTGCAGGAGGGCCACACTTTCGGCTGAAAAAGTCGAGAACGTGGTCAAGCCGCCGAGGAACCCGGTGATCGCAAACAGGCGCCATTCGGGTGAGATACCCGGATGGGCGGCGAAGCAGGCAACGGCAATACCGATCAGGTAGCCTCCGATCAGGTTGGCGGCGAGGGTGCCCGGCGGCATTGCTGGCTGCATTGCATTGAGCCACATGCCGAGCGCCCAACGCAGCCAGGCGCCGAGCATCGCGCCGCATCCCACTGCCATAAATCCGTATACCGTCATGCGCAGAAACCCTTGGTGGAAGCGGCACACAGGCGCTCTATGCGCCAGGAGCCTTGGTAGGAGCGGCTTCAGTGGGAGCGGCTTCAGTGGGAGCAGGTTTGGCCGGTATGGCTTTCGGCGTATCGACCAAGGCCGGGTTGACCCCGGTGCTTTCCATGCCAGCCATCGTGTCCCAGCGTGCCGCGGCGCTGCCATCGCTACTGCGTGCATCAACCCAGCGGGCGCCCTCTGGTGTCGCCTCTTTTTTCCAGAACGGCGCCTCGGTCTTGAGATAGTCCATGATGAATTCGCAGGCGGCAAAGGCCTCGCCACGATGTGCACCGACCGTGGCCACCAGCACAATCTGGTCAAGCGGCATGAGCGCACCGATGCGGTGAATCACCAGGGCATCAAAAATATCCCAGCGGCCCTTGGCGGCGGCGATGATTTTTTCCAATGCGCGCTCGGTCATGCCGGGGTAATGCTCCAGCGTCATCTGCGATACGCCACTGGCCTTGCCATCGACTTCATTGAGGTCACGCACGGTGCCGGTAAAGGTGGCGATGGCGCCGATCCTGGCCGCGCGCACGCCTTGCGCAGCGCGCAGCGCGGCGACCTCATGCGTGAGGTCGAAGTCTTCGGTTTGGACGCGGACTGGCATGGTCGCCTCCGCTCAGCCGCCGGTCACCGGCGGAAAGAATGCGACTTCATCGCCAGCACGCACCGGCGCGTCTGCTGCTGCCATATCCTGATTCACGGCCGCACGCAGATTGCGCGCCAGCGCGAAATGTTCGGCCCAGACGCCACCGCGCGTCACCAAATGCGCGCGCAATGCGCCTACTGTGGTAACAGCCGAAGGCAGTTCGAGCGCTTCGCGGCTGCTGCCAACCGCCTCGCGCAAACCGGCAAAAAACAGCAGCGTGACGGCGCTCATGTCAGCAGGCTCGCGAACGGCAGATAGCGCACCAGGTCGCCGCGCTTGACCGCCTGTGACGGCGGATTGTCGACCAGACCATCGCCCCACACGGTGGAGGTAAGCACGCCCGAGCTTTGAGTGGCAAACAGGTCCAGGCCACCAACGGCATTGATGCGCACGCGCAAAAATTCGCGGCGGCGATCGGCTTTGGGCCAGTCAAAATCCGCGCGCAAGGTCAGTGCGCGCGGCTGCCAGTCATTTGCACCTTGACGCTTGAGAATGAAGGGCCGCACGAACAACAGAAAGGTCACGAAACTGGAGACCGGATTGCCGGGCAGACCGATGAAATCTGCACTTCCTCCCACCCCACCGCGCCGCACCTGCCCATAGGCCAAGGGCTTGCCGGGCTTCATCGCAATCTGCCAGAGCTTGATCTCGCCTTCGGCTTCAACAGCGGGACGCACGTGATCTTCTTCACCTACCGATACGCCACCGGTGGTGATGATGAGATCGTGCTCGCGCGCCGCCTCGCGCAGCGTGGCGCGCGTGGCATCGAACGAATCGCGCACGATGCCGAAGTCAGTGAGCATGCAGCCGAGACCCTCAACCAGGCCGCGCAACATGAAGCGGTTGGAGTTGTATATCGCGCCGGGTTTGAGCGGTTCGCCCGGCATCGCCAATTCGTCGCCGGTGAAAAACACCGCGACCTTGAGACGGCGCACCACTTGCAACTCTTTCAAGCCGACCGATGCGGCGAGGCCGCAGGCCTGTGCGGACAGGCGCGCGCCCTTGGGCAAAATCTCGCTGCCCGCGCGAATATCATCGCCGCGACGCCGGACCCACTCGCCTGACGCGGGCGCGTGATTGACGATCACGGCGTCACCGTCTGGCGTCTTTTCAGCGCTGCACTGCTCCTGCATCACCACCGCATCAGCGCCTTCAGGGATCATCG
>JANNCZ010000403.1:0-5504 GCA_031387185.1 Burkholderiales bacterium | reverse complement strand
TGCTTGCGGTGGTGCATCAGCGCAGCAATTTCCCCAGAGGGCGTGTGCCGCGATAGGAACGCGCAACAGGTTGCCGCACGCCAGTTCTCGCCACTCCTGACCAGAAGCAGAAATCCTTGCGCGATGATTCCACAAAACCCGCTCGCACCAACGGTTTCAGCGGCTTGCCAGGTGAAAAACTCACAACCCCGCCATCCCCTTCTCGACAAAACTCAAGTCCCACGCATCATCAAACTTGAAGCTGCCGGGAATGCCGGGCTGGTTGAGCAGCTTCAACTCCGCATCAAGAAACTCGACATTGCGCTGGAACTGCGCGCGCGTCGGCACTGGCGTCTTCATGTACATCGCGGCGTTGTTGGCAAACGCGTTGTCAAACAGTGATGGATCGAGGTCTTTGAAATAGACGCGCGCCCAGGTTTTGAAGCCTTCGCGGTCGCCGTGAATTGCGCGCAGGGCGAGGGCGATGCCGCGGCAGTAGGCGGCCAACTCCTTCGGTTTTTCGCGAATCGTTTTCTCGGTGACCGAGGCCGAGATGTAGAGGTAGTCGGTCAGCTCAGGCGGCGGGTTGTTGACCATGTTGAATAAATACGCGCCGCCAAATTTGCTCACCGCTACATCTGACGTTGGCGACGAGAGACAAAAGCCGTCGAGTTGGCCGCGCTCGAACGCCGCGATCATCGCCGACGGGCCACCTTGCACCGGTACCAGTTGCGCTTCGCGGTCCGGGTTGATCCTGGCCAGATTCATCATGTAACGCGTGAGCTGATCGGGGCCGCCACCGGGGCCGGTGGTACCGATCTTGAGGCCCTTGAGCGCAGCGGCTTTGGCGGCCACCGGCGAGACTTCGGTGACACCCACTTTGTCGAGGATGGCTTTTTTGACGACGATGTTGGACGCGAACTTGTTGACGAAGCCGCAGATCATCTTGACCGGCTGCTTACGGATTTGCACGCGCATGTTCTGCGTCGGTGCGCCAAGGAGAATATCGGCAGCGCCCGAGAGCAGGGCGTCCTGATTGACGCCGCGGTTGGTCGAGGAAATGTCGGCGGTGAGGCCGGACTTTTCAAAAAATTGTGCGCCGAAGGCATAGTCCTCGGGGCTCCACAGCCAGGAGCGCGCGGTCGAGCGGATCGACACCAGCTTGCCCACCGGTGGCAAAGACTTCACGGCGCTGCCGGCGCCAGCAGTAGCTGCCTTGGCGGTCACGCCCTGTGCCAGCGCCATGCGCGGCAGGGCGCCCGCGACACTGCCCAGCAGTGACACGGTGGCGATGCCCTTCAACATCAGACGGCGTTCGACATACTTGTTCACGATGATCTCCTCATTGACGGCATTGACAGCATTGACTGTGACGGCACTTGCGTATTGACGGTGACGGCACGGCGTTAACGCAAGTCACGCGCCGCGCCATTGCGCAGCAAGCGCCCCGGCAGCGCTTGTCCTGCGGGCCAGGCTGCACCCGGCGCCGGCAACACGGTGCCATTGACGATCACTGCATCGATGCCGATGGGTTTGGAAATCAGGCGGTCGGCCCCGCCCGGCAAATCGTGAACCCGCTGCAAGCCGCCTGCACCAACGGTTTCCGGGTCGAACACGACTACATCTGCCGCGCGGCCTTCGCGCAACAAGCCGCGATCGCGAATGCCGAACACCTGCGCGGTGCGGCCGCTGAGCATGTGTACGGCGCGCTCCAGTGTGAGTGCCTGGCGCTCGCGCACCCAGTGGCCGAGCAGATGGGTGGAGTAGCACGCGTCGCATAACTGCGAGAGATGCGCACCGCCGTCGCCCAGACCCAGCACCACGTTCGGGTCTTGCAAAATCTCTTCGACTTCGTCTTCATCAAAGTTGACCACCGGCACCCGAAAGCGCACCGGCGGGTCGTCATGCGCAGCGAGGTCGAGGATCAACTCGGTGGGCAGCATGCCACGCTCGCGGGCGATTTTTTCCACCAGGCGGCCATTGAGCGCGGGCTCCTGCGCACAATGCGACACTTCGGTGAGCCGCCAACTGGCGCGGCGCGATTCGCCCTCGGCGCTGCCGGCCGAGAAGAATTGATCGCGCTTGCCGCGCCCGGCCACTTCATCGCGAAACTGCTGGCGAAACACCGGGTCGGCATAGATGCGCGCGCGCTCGGCTGGCTTGGCCGCCTTGCGCACCGGCTCGAACAGCTTCCAGGTATCAAACACCACCGGCGCGCGAAAGTCGTACTCGATCACGATCGGGCGGCATGCGGTCTGCGGATAAATCGGCAGCCCGCGCGCGGCAATGTCGGCGCTCTTGGCGAGGGTGTCGCGGTGGCCGCCGGGGCCGCGCTGACCGGCCAACAGCGCCGTCCAGCACACGGTGGCGCCGCTGGCGTGGTGCAGGGCCTCGAAGGCTTCGAAGTCGGGTTCGCGCAGGATGTTGTAGTGGATGATGCCGCTGCCGGCGTCGCGCACGCCGCCGGCCAGCGCCAGCAACTCGTCGAACGAGGCCATGCGGCTCGGCACCGGCTTGCCATCGAAGCCGACATGCACTTGCGAGACCGATGTAGCGAAAGCGATGCCGCCAGCCTTGATGCCATCGCGCACGATGGCGCGCATGCGCGCGATCTCGTCCTTGGTCGCTGCGCGTTCGACCGCGTCGGCGCCCATCACGTAGAGGCGCGTGGGTGTGTGGCCGATCATCACGGCGGTGTTGATCGCCGTGCCGCGCGCTTCGATCAGGTCGAGATATTCGGCGAAGGTTTCAAACGGCCACTCCGGGCCGATGCCGGCGTTGAGGGCATCGAGGCTCATGGCTTCGACGCGTTCGAGGGTGCGCAAGATCAGATCGCGCCCCGATGCTTTGGTGGGCGCGATACCAAAGCCGCAGGAACCCATTACCGCCGTGGTGACGCCATGCCAGGGCGAGACCGTGAGCATCGGGTCCCAAAGCACTTGTGCGTCGTAGTGGGTGTGGATATCGACAAAGCCGGGCGCGACGATCTTGCCGCGCGCGTCGATCACGCGCTGCGCGCCTTGCGTGACCTTGCCGATGGCGACCACCTTGCCATCACGAATGCCGACATCGGCTTTGATACGCGGCGCACCGCTGCCGTCAATGACGGTGCCGCCAGTAATTTTGAGATCAAGCATCACACGCCTCCACGCCAGCGCAACAGGCGGCGTTCCAGTTTTTTCAGGCCGGCGTTGAGCACGATGCCGGTGACCGCGAGCACGATCAGGCCGGCGAATACGCCAGCGGTGTCGAAGATACCCGAGGCCTGGCCGATCAAGAAGCCGATGCCGCGGTTCGATGAAATCAACTCGCCCACCACCGCGCCGATCAGCGCATAAGGCACCGATACCTTGAGGCCGGTGAGCACCCACGCCGCAGCCGACGGAAAAATCACCAACCGCAATTGCTGCATCGACGATGCGCCCATGATGCTGGTGACATGCAGGTAGAGCGGGTTGACATCGCGCACGCCAGAAAACGTGTTGAGAAAGACGAGGAAGAACACGATCAGCGCCGCCATTGCGATCTTCGATTCGATGCCGATGCCGAACCACAAAATCAGCAGCGGCGCGAGTGCGATCTTGGGCATGCAGTAAATCGCGGTGATGTAGGGGTCGAACAGGCGCGCCAGCAAATCGGAGCGGCCGAGCGCGAAGCCGGTGAAAAACCCGGTCAGGCTGCCAATGATGAAGCCCGCGATCATCGCCTTGAAGGTGTAGGAGAACGCGTGCCAGAGCGTGCCGTCGATGGCCCAGGTCCACAGCTTGACGGCGACCGCATCGGGCGAACTGATGAAGAAGGGGTCGATCCAGCGGCCCGATACGGTGTGCCAGATCAGCAGCAGGGCTACGCCGATGCCGAGCTGGCCGGCGCGAATTGCGAGGCTTAGTTGTGCGCTCGACATGGGCGCGCCCGGTATGGGGCTGGTGGCCAGGGCTTCGGCGGATTCTGCGTTCATGCCAGCGCCTCCTCGCGTGCCAACTCGATTTCCGGCGCCAGCGCATCCCACAAACTTTGATGCAATTCACGAAACGCCGGATCAAACTGAATCGTCAGCGGGTCGCGCGGGCGTGGCAAATGGATCGGGCGAATCTCCTTGATGCGCCCGGGCCGGCTCGACAGCACCACGACTCGGTCAGACAATGTGATCGCTTCGGTCAAGTCATGCGTGACGAACACAATCGTCTTGCGATCGGTCTCCCAGATGCGCATCAACTCGGCCTGCATCAGCAGCTTCAACTGCGCATCGAGCGCGCCGAATGGCTCGTCAAGCAGCAGCGTGCCGGGTTTGTAGGCGAGGCATTGCGCCAGTGCTACGCGTTTGCGCATGCCGCCCGACAACTCCGACGGATAGTGGCCACCGAAATTGTTCAGGCCGACCAGCGCGAGCATTTCGGCCACGCGGGCATCCACCTCGGCGCGTGGCACGCCGCGAATCACCAGTGGCAGTGCGATGTTCTCCGCAGCAGTACGCCAAGGCAACAGGCTGTCTTGTTGAGTCATGTAGCCGGCGCGCGTGTTTGCGCCAGTGACCGCGTGCCCATCGTGCAGGATGGCGCCGCTCGACACCGGCACGATGCCGGCAATCATGTTGAGCAATGTCGATTTGCCGCAGCCCGAAGGGCCGATCAGCGAGACGAACTCGCCATCGGCAATCGCCAAATCCACCGGACTCAAGGCCACCGTGCTGCGGCCCCCGGCGTGAGCGGCAGCACCTCCCCTGGCGTGAAAGGTCTTGCCGGCAGCGCGAATGGTAAGCATCGGTATAGTGTACGGCGCGCGCGTGGTTTTTTCACGCGCCCCTTCTTCACCCCGATTCACCCTGACACACCGATTCCCACACTTCCGGAGCGTCCATGGCCCACACCACCATCAATCCTGCGCAACTGTCCAAACCCACCGGCTACTCGCACGTCGCCATCGTCGCGCCGGGCAAGCAAATTTATCTCGCTGGTCAGGTGGCCTTCGACGCCATTGGCACCCTGGTGGGCAAGGGCGATGTTGGCGCGCAGGCCGCGCAGGTCTACCACAATCTGGAAGCCGGTCTGGCGGCAGCAGGTGTGGGCTTCAAGGATGTCTTCAAACTCGTCACCTATGTGGTCGATCTCACGCCGGAAAAGGCCGCGCAGGTGCGCGCAGTGCGCAGCAAATATTTCGGCGATGGGCCGTACCCCGCCAGCACCATGGTCGGTGTGACCTCGCTGGTCAATCCCGATCTGCTGGTTGAGATCGAAGTCATTGCTGCGCCGGCCTGATGCCTCAACACCCATCAACGTGAACAAGGGAATGCCCCGGTGAAAATCGTCCGCGTCGCGGCGACGCCGCTCAATGTGCCGGTGACCATCGACATTCTCGGCCTGAACAAACAGACTTCGCTCTCGGTCTGCCTGACCGAAATCGAAACCGACACCGGCCTCGTCGGGCACGGCATGACCGCGATCACCGAAGAAGAGATCATCGCCGCCGCCGTGCGCGAAGTGGCCGGCCCGGCGCTGATCGGTGAAGATCCGCTCGCCACCGAGCGT
>JANNCZ010000381.1:0-3369 GCA_031387185.1 Burkholderiales bacterium | reverse complement strand
AAAATGCGTCGCCACGTTTGGCCGCGTCGATGTGGTGTTCAACAACGCCGGCGTCAACGCCCCCGGCATCCCGCTTGAAGAACTCACGCTTGAACAATGGAAGAACGTGGTCGACATCAACCTTACCGGCATGTTCATCTGCATCCAGGAAGCGTTCAAGACGATGAAGGCGCAAACGCCGCGCGGTGGCCGCATCATCAACAATGGCTCGATCTCGGCGCACGCGCCGCGCCCCAACTCCGGCCCCTACACGGCAACCAAACACGGCGTCACGGGCCTGACCAAAGTAGCCGCGCTCGACGGCCGCAAGTACGACATTGCCTGCGGGCAGGTGGACATCGGCAACGCCGCCACCGAAATGGCCTCGCGCATGGCCAACGGTGTGATGCAGGCCAACGGCGAGATCAAACCCGAACCGCTGATGGATGTAAACATCGTCGGCCAATCGGTGCTCTACATGGCCAGCCTGCCGCCCGAAGCCAACATCCTGTTCCACACCGTGATGGCGACCAAGATGCCCTTTGTTGGCCGCGGGTAGATTCTTGGCTACAGCCTGAACGGTGGGCAGCGGATCGTGCGCTGCCGCCACCCGGGGCACCCGGGGGTTAGACAATTTTGTCAGTGATGGTTTGCGCCACCGGCACCGTGAGGGCGAATGACGGGCGCTGATCGAGGCGGTCTGCATAGGCTGCCAGCGCGGGATACATCGCGCGCACCGGCAACTCTTTGAGCCGCACCGAGAGATAGCCCACTGCGGTGCCAGCGGCGATGTCGCCGAGGCTGAAGCGCTCGCCCACCGCCCACTCTCGCGTGCCTATCAGGCGCGCAATTTCACGCAGTCCGCCGTCGATCTTGCGCCGTTGCCGCCCTAGCCACTCGGCGCTGCCGCCGCCTTCACGCTGGCGCTCGAAGAAGGTCAGCACCACCGCATCGCACACACCATTGCACAACACGTCGAGTTTTTTCGCGGCGAGAATGCCGTCCACATCAGACGGCAATAGCGGAGTCTGCGGAAATTTAAGTTCGAGCCAGTCGAGGATGTAGCTCGACTCGTACACCGCCTCCCCTTGATCGGGAATCAGCACCGGCAGTTTTTCGAGCGGGTTGTAGCGTGGCGTGGCAGTGGTGCTGTTCCACGGCACTTCGGTGATGAGCTCGAACGGAATGTTTTTTTCGAGCAGCGCGATACGTACCTTGCGCGCGTAAGGGCTGGGCGTGGCGCTGATGAGTTTGAACATGACGCAGCGCCCGCTACTGCACCCGCACAAAACGCTGCGCGCGCTTGCCGGTATCGACTTCGGAGGTATACACGCTGCCTTGTGAATCAATCGCGATGTTGTGTACCCAGTGAAAATCGCCGGCCTGCCGTCCGGGCCGGCCAAACGCGCCGATCACCTCGCCGGTGGCGCGCACGCTGATGCGCACTTCGTTGTTGGTGCCATCGGCCACCAACAGATAGCGCTGTGCTGGGTCTTCTGACGGAATCAAATCCCAGATCGAACCGGAACCGCGTGTGGCCGGCTCGTACACAAACTGGCGCACGAACTCGCCATTCTTTTTGAACACCTGGATGCGGTTGTTCATGCGGTCGCACACGTAGACCAGTTCGTCGCGCGTGAGGCGCACGCAATGCACGGGATTGGCGAACTGCGGCGACTCGGGGTTGTAGTCGGCAATCTTGGCATCGTCAGGGCGCTTGCCATATGCGCCCCAGTGGCGCTTGTACGCGCCGCTGGTGGCGTCGAACACGATGACGCGCCGGTTGCCATAGCCATCGGCGACATACAACTCATTGACCGCCGCATCCATCTCCATGTGTGCCGGGCGGCCAAGTTGGGTGGGGGAGTTGCTGCCCTCGCTTTTGCCCGGCTAGCCGATCTGTAGCAAAAATTTTCCG
This sequence comes from Burkholderiales bacterium, assembly GCA_031387185.1. Classification (GTDB taxonomy): domain Bacteria; phylum Pseudomonadota; class Gammaproteobacteria; order Burkholderiales; family JAEUOS01; genus CANJDH01. Next base: position 1,472 of record JANNCZ010000381.1, on the reverse strand, counting down.
TCCGCGGTGAACTTGAGCAAATGATGATCTGCGTTTGAATTGCCGCCGATCCACACATCACCCTTGGGGTCAACGTAAATGCCGTGCTCGTTGGACGGCCAGTCAAACCCTTGCCCCGTTTTTCTGCCATCGGCGCCCCAGGAGCGCAAAAGATTGCCCGCGCGATCAAACTGCAACACCGGTGGCGCAGCGTCGCAGCACTTCGAGCGTGGCGGGTTGAGCGTCGAACCCTTTTCGTCTTCGGTGAGCGTGAGCTGGCGGTGAATCATCCAGATCGTGTCGTCCTTCGCCACCGCGATGCCGGCCACCTGCCCGAGGATCCAGTTGTTTGGCAGCGGCTTGGGCCAGGTGGCATCGACCGCGTAGCGCGGGCCGCCGCTGCCGGCAGCCGCACCTTCAATGCGTTGCGTGCCTGATGGCGAGACCTGCGCGCAACTGACGGTGAACAAAGCGGCACCGAGGCCACAGACCAGCAACACCATGCGTAAGGGGTTCATGCGGTTTCTCCTCCAAGGTTGAGCGCAGATAGTCTGCGCATTCTATGCCCGCGCCAGCAGCGGCATCGCTGACGTGATTGCCCCAGAAGGCCCGCTTATCCGGCCAGCACGCGAATGCGCGCCATTCCCACTGCTACCAGTTGCCCCGCGCGAATCTTGCAGGTCTTGCGCAGCTCGACGCCGCCATCGACCTTGATTGCGCCCTCTGCCACCAGCATCTTGGCCGCGCCGCCGCTCGGCGCGTTGCCGGTGAGCTTGAGCAGGTTGTCGAGGGCGATGTACTCAACGGTGAGGAGAAATTCGGTCACCGGCGGCGCGCTGCGCGCAGTCGCGCGTACTGTCCCGCGTTGCGCTTCATCGCGCCGCACTTGTCCGCGCTGCATTTCTCCGCGTTGGATTTCTTCATAACGCGCGGTGTCCCGCTTCTGCATTGCCCGCAATTCCTGCGCCCCGGTGGGCCGGCGGCTGCGCACTTTGGTGCCGCGCGCAGGTGTGTTCTCTGGCGTGGTGTCCGCGTCATCAGCGTCATCCCACGCCTCGTCTGGCGGCGTGCGTGGCCGCGGCACCGCCCCGCGCGTGGGTGCTCTGGTGACGGCGGGTGCCGTAAAAAAATGCCCCTTGACCCCGCGTGCCTTGTCTGCTGGTCCGCTTGGTTTGCTTGCTGGCCTGCTCGGCCCGCTCGGTCTGCTTGATCCGCCAGTGCGTGGCGTACCCGCCAGCTTTTGCCGTCCGTGTGAATCCGTTTTCATTTTCCTTCTCCGGTTTTCCATGCGCTCAACTCAAGCTGCACGGTGTCGCTGGCATTGCTCATCCAAATTTGCCCCTCTTGCACCGTGCATTGCAACTGCATGTTGCGCGCGGCGAGTTTGGCAAGCTCTTTGCTCGCCTCCGACGGGATGTGCCACACCGCGAGATTGCGCGCACGCGCCAACTTGGGTGCGAGCGGCTTCCACCACAACGCGGCGCTGTGGCTGT
>JANNCZ010000374.1:0-10220 GCA_031387185.1 Burkholderiales bacterium | reverse complement strand
CTCAAGATGACGGATGACGAAGTCGCTGCGGTGATGGGTCACGAGATTGCCCACGCCCTGCGCGAGCACGCGCGCGCGCGCATGGGCAAGCAGGCAGCGACCAGCGTTGGCATCAACATCGCCTCGCAAGTATTCGGCCTTGGCAATCTGGGTCACGCCGCGCTTGGCGCTAGCGCGAATTTGCTCACGCTCAAGTTTTCTCGCGATGATGAAACCGAGGCTGATCTGGTCGGGCTGGAACTGATGTCACGCGCCGGTTACGACCCGCGCGCCGGTGTCACGCTATGGCAAAAAATGCAGGCTGCCAACAAGGGCGCACCGCCGCAATGGATGTCAACTCACCCGTCGAGTGATTCGCGCATCAAGGAGATTCAGAAGCATTTGCCCGATGTGATGCCGCTGTATGAACGCGCGAAGAAAGCGCAGCCTGCGAAAGCGCAGACCTCGGGGTCATCGTCCTCGTCGTCTGGTGCCGGTTCAGGCACGAGCGGCACATCAGGCGCAACACAGGCCGCGCCGCGCTAAGCCGCGCAGAAACGTTCGCTGTTACTGCCGCAGTGACTGTTGCTGACACCGCTGCTGTTGCTGCCCCTCTTACTTCCACTGTCGCTTCCGCAGTTACTTCGCAGGTGCGCGCGTGATGCGTCGCTCGATCAACGCGAACCCGCCCTGCACCAGCAAAGCCAACAGCGCTGCGGGCAGCGCACCCGCGACCAGCATCGCGCTGTCGTTGAGCGCCAGCCCAGCGGTGATGCGCTCACCAAATCCGCCGGCGCCGACAAACGCGGCCATGGTTGCGGTGCCGACGTTGATCACCGCTGCAGTTTGAATGCCGGCGAGAAGCACCGGTGCGGCAAGCGGCAGCTCGATGTAGCGCAAGCATTGGCGCGGCGTGAAGCCAAGCGCAGTGCCGGCTTGCACCAAACCGGGCCTCACCCCCGCCAGACCCGCGTGGGTGTTGCGCACAATCGGCAACAGCGCATAGAGAAACAAGGCGGCGATGGCCGGTGCGGTGCCGATGCTGCCCATCAGCGCGATGAGGAACGCGAGCAAGGCGAGCGATGGAATCGTTTGCAGCACGCCCGTTAACGCGAGGATGATTTGCCCGGCACGTGGATGGCGCTGGGCGGCGAGGCCGAGCGGCACGCCAAGCAGAGTGGCGAGTGCGAGAGAAGCGGCGACCAGCAACACGTGCTCGCGGGCGAGGCGCCAGAAGTCATCGGCGATGAGCCGTGCCCACCAGCCGCTGGCTGCTGCTGGTTTGGGGGTTGCGCCACCGGCGAGGAATTCGGCCGCAACGGCCGCAAAGCTTTTGCCATCCAGCTCTGCCGCCGCATTGAGCGCAATCATGCGCGCGCCATCAATGCGATTTTCCAGCGGCGCCAATGCACGTGTATCAAGGCTCGCGCGCATCAGCAACACTGCGTCGTACTTGGGGAAAAAGTTGCGATCGTCAAGCAACACGCGCAGGCGGTAACGCGCGATCTTGGCGTCGGTCGAGTAAATGTCGATCACGTCCACTTGCGACTTGGCAATGGCTTCGTAAGCGAGGCCGTGATCGAGACCGGCCGGCGGCGCAAATGGCAAGGCGTAGGCGGTGCGCAGTGCAAGCCAGCCATCGGCACGCGCCAAAAATTCGTGCGAGAGGCCAAGGCGCAAACCTTGCGTCTTCGCAGCATCAGCGAGATCAGACAGACGCGTGATGCCGCGCCTGGCCGCTTCGTCCTCGCGCAGAGCCAGTGCATAGGTGTTGTTGAAGCCGAGCGGAATTGCCACCTTCAAATTGCGCGGCGCGAGCAGGGCATTGAGTTCGGCAAGCGAGGGGTTGTCCTGCCGCTTCAAAATCTCGCGCGCGATCGTGCCGGTGTATTCGGGGTAGATATCGATGGCGCCAGAGCGCAGGGCCGCTTCAAGAATGCCGGTGTTGCCAAGGCCCGGCTTGTGCACGGCGTCGATGCCCTGCGCGCGCAGCGTCTGCTGCACGATCTCGCCGAGGATGTAGGACTCGGTGAAGCGTTTGGAGCCGGCGGTGACGGTCTCCTGCGCTGCTGCTGCAACACCAACTGTGAGTCCGGGGCAGCAGAAAATGACGGCTGCGCCACAGACGTGGCACGCCAGTTTTTTCAATGCAATGATCATGGCTGGCAAAATAACACGTGCAGGCCCCGACGCGCGCAGTTCGACGCTTTGGTACGACGAGCAGCGCTCGGAATTGTGTATGGCACCCCTCGCTCACGTCCAATCCATGCGCTTCTTGGGGGATCAAGCTCTGACAGCCTCATCCACCAACACTCTTCAGCCCATCATTGATTCAACTCAGGTGTCCAACATGATCGCCGCCACGCCCAAACCACCCTATTACGCAGTAATTTTCACGTCGCTACGGACGGACGGCGACGCCGGTTATGACGCCATGTCCGAGCGTATGGTCGAGCTCGCCGCGCAGCAGCCCGGCTTTCTTGGCGTCGAATCGGCGCGCCAAGGTCTCGGGATCACCGTGTCGTATTGGGAGAGCGAAGCGGCGATTGTGGCGTGGAAGCGCAACGCCGAGCATCTTGTGGCGCAAGCGCGCGGGCGCACACACTGGTACAGCGCCTACCGCACGCGCGTGTGCCGCGTGGAGCGCGAGTACGGAACTGCCGGATGAGGACAATGCGGAGGACAACGCGAAGGACGGCTCGCCGCTGCCCGCGCGACCCCGCATCACTGCATAGCTGTCCTGCCAGGTGGGCGCTTTACAATCTCATCCCTGTTTCGAACCCCATCGCCGAGTATCAAGGAGCACCCGCATGAGCAAAGCCTTCGCCTCCAAATCCGACATGGCCGCCAAGACCATCACGTTCGAGCAACTTTCCGAACACGGTTGGGCCTACACCGCCGAGGGCGACCCCAACTCGGGCGTGATCGTCGGTGACGACAGCGTCATGGTGATCGACGCCACCGCGACGCCCGTGATGGCACAAGACCTGATTGGCCGCATCCGCAAGATCACCGACAAGCCCATCAAGTACGTCACGCTGTCGCACTACCATGCGGTGCGCGTGCTCGGCGCTTCGGCCTTCAAGGCCGAGCAGATCATCGCTTCGAAGCCCACCTACGAGCTGATCGTCGAGCGTGGCGCGGAGGACTGGAAAAGCGAACACGACCGTTTTCCGCGCCTGTTTCAAAACGCCGAAAGTGTGCCGGGCCTGACCTGGCCTTCGATGGTGTTCGAGAAGCAGATGACGGTCTACATGGGCAAGCTCGAAGTGCAGCTGATCCAGATCGGCCCCGGCCACACGCGCGGCGATACGATCGCGTGGCTGCCGGGTGAAGGCACGCTGTTCTCCGGTGATCTGGTCGAATACAACGCTGGCATCTACACCGGTGATGCGCAACTTGAAGAGTGGCCCGATACGCTCGACAAACTGCGCGCGCTAAAGCCGCAGGCGCTGGTGCCCGGCCGCGGCCCGGCATTGAAGACTGCAGAGGACTCAATCAAAGCCATCGACTTCACGCAAAACTTCGTGCGCCAGTTGCTGGCTTGTGCGAAGGATGGCGTCAAAGCCGGCAAGGATTTGAAGCAGGTCTACACCGACACCCGCGCCGCGCTCGACCCGGTCTACGGCAGCTTCCCGATCTATGAGCACTGCATGCCGTTTGACGTCAGCCGCGCCTACGACGAAGCGAAAGGCATCAAGAACCCGCGCATCTGGACGGCCGAGCGCGATATGGAAATGTGGAATACCATCGCCTGACCTTCCGAACGGCGCATCCTTGCCCATGACATTCGACGAAGTATGCGCACTCGCTGAGTATCAGCAATTTTCGTCAGCGCTGCTTGGTGCACTGAGTGAAGATGCTGCGAATGACCCTACGCTAAATCGCGCGAATGCTGAGGCGTTGGCGATGCAAGCATGGAGACTTGGCTGGCGGCCGCAGCATGATCCGGAGCGCGTTGCTGAGAAAATTCGTATTCTGAAATTGCTGCATGCCACCGGCGTAGATTAGGTATCCGGAGCCTTTCTGCCATATCCGCAGGGAGACTGGATCAGGCGGCACGCAAGCTCTTGCCCGTCAAAGCGCCAATCCGCGCACGCACCGCATCAGTCACATCCGCCATCTTTGCCGTGCCACCGAGATCGCCGGTGTGCAGCGACTTGTCCGCCGTCACACTCTCGATGATGCCCATCAAGGCATCCGCTGCAGCCTGCTCGCCAAGATGTTCGAGCATCATCACGCACGACCAGAAGGTGCCGATCGGGTTCGCCAGCCCCTTGCCCATGATGTCAAACGCCGAGCCGTGGATCGGCTCGAACATCGAGGGGTAGCGGCGCTCCGGGTCAATGTTGCCGGTGGGCGCAATGCCGAGGCTGCCGGCCAGCGCAGCGGCGAGGTCGGAGAGCACGTCGGCGTGCAGGTTGGTGGCGACGATGGTGTCGAGCGAGGCCGGGCGGTTGACCATGCGCGCGGTGGCGGCGTCGACCAGCTCCTTGTCCCACGTCACATCGGGAAATTCCCTGGCCACTTCGCGCGCGATTTCGTCCCACATCACCATGGCGTGGCGCTGCGCATTCGATTTGGTGATGACCGTGAGATGTTTGCGCGGGCGCGATTGCGCCAGCTTGAAGGCGAAGCGCTGCACCCGCTCGACGCCCACCCGCGTCATCATCGACACATCGGTCGCCACTTCAATCGGATGGCCCTGATGCGCGCGCCCGCCGATGCCGCTGTACTCGCCCTCGGAGTTTTCGCGCACGATCACCCAGTCGAGGTCTTCGCGCTTGCAGCGCGCCAGCGGCGTCTGGATGCCGGGCAGGATGCGCGTCGGGCGCACGTTGGCATATTGGTCAAAGCCCTGGCAGATTTTCAGGCGCAGGCCCCACAGCGTGATGTGGTCGGGAATATCCGGGTCGCCGGCCGAGCCGAACAGGATCGCGTCCTTGTTGCGCAGGGGTTCCAAGCCATCGGCCGGCATCATCACGCCGTGCTTGCGGTAGTAGTCGCCGCCCCAGTCGAAGCTCTCGAACTCGAAGCTGAAACCGGTCTGGTTGGCGGATGAGGCGGCGAGTGCTGCGAGCACTTGCTGGCCGGCCGGGACAACTTCCTTGCCGATACCGTCTCCGGGAATGCAGGCGATGCGATAGGTTTTCATGGGGCTTGAAAAGGGATTAACCGATGGAATAAAAGTGGCGCGATTTTAGTCGGTGCGCTGTGATCAGCGCGTGCAGACCCGCTTGGAGCTTGCCATTTTTCGAAAAGTGATGCACGGGAGAATGGCTCTGGGAGCAGATCACCTGCCATCGATAGGCTAGAAGCGTTGGTGCAAGCGCCGCACAGAAGTATGAGGCAATTCAAAATGTGGCGCGCTCACCCAAGCTTTTGCACGATCCACATCCCTGCTGCCATTGCCGGCACAAACACCAGCGCATCCATGCTGAGGCCACCGGGCGCAGCCAGCGCCGGGCCGCCAGTCGCCGGCAAGGTCAAGAAACCCCTTGATGTTGGCCGGTTCGGTCATGCCGGCGATCATCAGGCCGCTGCCAAACAAGGCCCCCATGGCAAAAGCAAAAACAAACGCACGCATGATTCAGACCCCTCCGGCAATACGACGCAACACAAACGTGACGATGAAACCGGTACCCAGAAAACCCGCCACCGCCACAAATCAACGCGTGGACAACAGTGCCATGCCGCACACACCGTGTCCCGAGGTGCAGCCGCTGGCGAGCGCGGTGCCGGTGCCCACCAGCAGGCCCGTGAGGATCAGCATGCCGATGGATTGGCGATCACCGGAAGGCACCCACCAGCCTGCCAGCCCGCCCAACACACCGGAGATACCGGCGATGCGCCAGAGGCCGAGCATCAGGCCACCGCTGGCAAGACCGATCAATGCACCGGCGCGCCACGGGCGTCAGCATCCAGCGTCACTGCGGCGCGCGCCTCGGTAAGATACGGACATCGAAACAGTCTCTCTGCTGTCAACACCAACGCTTCCCATGGGTTCTATGCCTCGATCTCTCCTGCTGTGCTCAGCGGCCGGCGTTGCCTGGCTGCTGGCCGCGCCCTTGCTGGCGCAGACGCCGGCCACCCGCCATCACTCGTTTGCCGATGCACCGCGCTGGGCCAAGGCCTTTGATGACCCGGCGCGCGACGCCTGGCAAAAGCCGCATGAAGTCATCCTGACACTCATGCTCGCCCTCGACGCCATCGTGGCCGACATCGGCGCGGGCACCGGCTATTTCGCCCTGCGCCTGGCGCCCGCCGTGCCCAGGGGGCGCGTGTACGCTGCCGACAGCGAGCCGGAAATGGTGGCTTATCTGGACGGGCGCGCGAAGCAGGCCGGGGCGCAGAACGTCATCGCGGTGCGCGCGACCCGTGACAGCGCCGGCCTCACGGAAAAAGTGGACCTGGCCCTGCTGGTCAACGTGTATCACCACATTGAAGACCGCGTCGCCTATTTCGGCAGGTTGCGCGCGCAGCTCAAGGCCGGCGGGCGCGTCGCCATTATCGATTTTCACGCGCGCTCACCGGTGGGGCCGCCGCCGCGTGAGCGCCTCTCCGCCGCTCAGGTCAGGGACGAAATGCGCGCAGCCGGGTTTCGCGTGATCGAGGAACCGGGCTTTTTGCCGCACCAGTATTTTTTGATCTTCGACGCCGCTAGTTGAAAAAAGGCAAGCCATGAACACGCCCACACCAATCTTCATGGCGTCGCTCTGACAATGAATCACTTCAACCCACGCGTGGCGATTGCCGGCGGCGGCATCGGCGGCCTGGTGATGGCTCTGCAATGCCACCAGCACGGCATCGATTGCATGGTGTTCGAGGCAGCCGACAAACTTGAGCCGCTCGGTGTCGGCATCAACCTGTTGCCGCACAGCGTGAAGATTCTCGCGGGCCTGGGCCTGCTCGATGAGATCGCGGCAAGCGCCATCGAGACATCCGAGCTCGCCTACTTCAACAAGCACGGCCAGGCGATCTGGCGCGAGCCGCGCGGGATTGCGGCGGGCTATGACTTTCCGCAATTCTCGATTCATCGCGGCGAGCTGCACATGCTGCTTTATCGCCACGCTGTGACGCGACTGGGTGCGGATCATGTGTTGAGCGGCCACGCAATCAAGCACTTCGAGACTGGCGCAACGGACGGTGCCCGCGCGCTGGCCGTGCTCGAACACCGGCGCAGCGGCGCGGAGATTGCCCGTGTCGAGGCCGACCTCATCATCGCCGCCGACGGCATTGACTCCACCGTGCGCGCCGCATTCCATCCTGACGAAGGCGCGCCCAAATATTCGGGCCGCGTGCTCTGGCGCGGCACCTGTGTAGCAAAGCCTTTCCTCACCGGACGCAGCATGATGCAGGCCGGGCACGCCAGCCAAAAGGTGGTGGTCTATCCGATCTCGCGCAAGGTGTTTGAACAGACCGGGCAGAACCTTACCAACTGGATCGTGGAACTGGTGGTGCCGACCGCGTCGGGCGAAGCGCCGCCCAAGCAGGACTGGTCGCGCCAAGTGGACAAGAGCGTGTTTGCCGCGCCCTTTGCCAATTGGAAATGGGACTGGCTCGACGTGCCCGCGCTGATTGATGGCGGTGGCCCGGCCTGGGAATACCCGATGTGCGACCGCGACCCGTTAGCGCGCTGGTCGCATGGGCGTGTCACCCTGCTCGGTGACGCCGCGCATCCGATGTATCCGATTGGTTCGAACGGCGCGTCGCAGGCGATTCTCGACACCGAGAGCCTCGCCACGGCGCTGGCCGAAACATCGGCCATTGCGCGCGGCCCGGATCAGGGGGAAACAGGAGCGGGCCACGCCATGCCGGCCGATGTCGGCCAGGCGCTCGACCGTTACGAGGCCGAGCGCCGCGAGGCCACCGGCAAGATCATCCTCGCCAATCGTGGCAACGGCCCGGATCAGGTAATGCAACTGGCCGAAGAGCGTGCGCCCGGCGGCTTCAGTCACGTCAACGATGTCATTGCGCACGCGGAACTCGAAGCAATCTCGGCGCGTTATAAACAGACTGCCGGATTTGCCAGGGCGCAAGTCAACCGCAAAATTCCCTGATGCTGTGACGGCCGGCAACGTGACAGCTTCGCAACAACCTTCGCAACAAACACCCCCGCATGGCGCCACAGGCCTTGCGCGCGAGCCGAGGATTTGTTAGTCTGCAATCTAACGTAAAAACAACATGTTACAAAAGTTAACTGACTTGATTTATTAGCTTGACGCGAAAGGTGTACCCCGCCATGTCTCCACGTCTTCCTGCCCTCCTGTTCGCCGCCGCGTGCGCTGCCCTGCCGCTGCATGCTGCTGCGCAGTCAAACTACTTCGGCCTGCGCCTCGGTGCCGCCAACCTGCGCGAATCGGGCATGGAAGCCACCAACCCGCGCGTCACCTCCATCACCGGTGTCACCCCGTCTTCCACCGGCACCGCGTTCTCGCTTGCGCTCGGCCGTGCCTACGCCAACCGCTGGCGCGCCGAAGTCGAATTCACCGATCGCCGCACCGCCAAATACACTGTCACCTCGCTTGGTGCCACGTTCTCGGGCAACAACGAACTGCGCGTGCGCTCCTGGTCACTGATGGCCAATGCCTGGTACGACATTCCACTCACCAATACGGTGGGCGCCTACCTGGGCGGCGGCATCGGTTACGCGAACAACACGGCGTCGGGCAGTCAGACCTTCCAGAACCCGCCCAATACCGGTGCCGCGCAATTTGGCACCACCTTCCCGACCGGGCGCACCGGTAATTTTTCCTGGTCGCTCGGCGCCGGCGTGAGTTTTGCCCTGAGCCAGACTGTGTCGCTCGAAGGCGGATACCGCTTCACTGATCTGGGCCGCTACAACACCGCCATTGATACCGTCAACGGCGACGAAAAATTTCGTGCGCGTCTGGGTGCGCACGACCTGCAAGCCGGACTGCGCTTCAAGTTCTGACACAGCAGCAGGCTCGCGCCGCCGTGCAACAGGCCGGCCGGCTGTTTGGTGCGCGCATCGACCGGCATGCGCGCGGTCAGAGAGTCGTCATCAATGGCGGTCAATTCAATCCCCATCTGCGACACCGCCGTGTTGTCGTGGCCGCGGTTGATTTGTTCGAGACTGGGGGGCTGGTGCCAGATCGTCATGATGCATGCAATGGGGAGATCAGCGTGAAAGCCGCCGCAGTGGACGCTCGCGAGCCAGGTTGATCTGCGCCGGATTATAGAGGCATCACGCGCAAAGCCGCTCCCACCAAGGCTTTTCAGGCACTCCTCGACGCTGCGCGCCAGCGGATCAGGCCAACGCGTACGGTTGATGTGCGATACTCGCTGCTTGCAGATTCGCTGCATGTTCAGAAATTTGAAAGGTTCGCATGAGCACTTCCCTTCCCGTCCGCCGCCTTGGCAACGCCGGCATGAACGTCACCAGCGTTGGCCTCGGCCTGATGTCGCTGTCCGGCATTTACGGCGCATCGAGTGACGACAACGGCGTCGCGGTGATTCACCACGCCATCGAGCGCGGCGTCACTTTTCTCGACTCGTCCGACATGTACGGCTGGGGACACAACGAGACTCTGCTCGCGCGCGCGCTCGACGGGATAAAGGGCGGCAAGCGCGACCAGGTGATCCTCGCCACCAAGTTCGGCCAGACCAAACTCGAAGGCGGCGGCAACGGTGTCGACGGCCGGCCCGAATATGTGCAGGCGGCGTGCGAAGCGAGCCTCAAGCGCCTCGGCTGTGATGTGATCGATCTCTACTACGTACACCGCATCGACCCCAAGGTGCCGATTGAGGACACGGTGGGCGCGATGGCACGCCTGATCGAACAAGGCAAGGTGCGCGCACTCGGGCTGTGCGAGGCCAACCCCGCCACGATCCGCCGCGCGCACAAGGTGCATGCACTGGCCGCGCTGCAAACCGAATACTCACTGCTGTATCGCGAAGAAGCCGAAGAGACGCTCAAGACCACGCGCGAACTCGGCATCGCCTTCGTCGCCTACTCCCCGCTTGGCCGCAGCCTGCTCACCGGTGCCGTGCAGGACATGGCCGACGTCGCCAACGACCGCCGCAAGGATCATCCGCGTTTTCACGCCGGCAATTTCGAGCGCAATCGCGATCTGGTCGCAGGCATTGTCGCGATGGCCAGGAAGAAGGGCTGCACACCGGGCCAGCTTGCGCTGGCGTGGCTGCTCGCGCAGGGCGATGACATCGTCGCCATTCCCGGCACCAAGCAGACCAAGCGCGTCGATGAAAATCTCGGCGCA
>JANNCZ010000370.1:0-10657 GCA_031387185.1 Burkholderiales bacterium | reverse complement strand
TCAAGATTGAGGCCCTGCGGCGGCTCGTGGCACAACACTTCGAGCAGGCGCAGCCACATGCCCGGCTCGTTCGGCGGCGTGTCGGTGCCGAACATGATCTTGTGCTTGGGCAGGTCTTTGGCAAACTCGACGATGCGCGATTGCAAACACCAGCCCGACTCGCAATACACATTGGGCAATTCCATCGCCCACTGAAACGCTTCAAAGGTATAGACCCCACCAGTCTGCACGCCGAAGTGCGCCATGATGAAGTTGACCGTGGGGAATTCGTGAATGATCGGAATCCACTCGGTGGGGATGCTGTACGGCCCATCACCGGTGTGCAGCTTGACCAGCAGCCCCAGCTCGGCACATTTTTTGAGCGCAGGGCGCAGCCAGTCCTTGGCGCGATCCGGGCGGTAGGCGTGCATGTTGGCCTGAAACTGCACCATCTTGAAGCCGTGTTCCTTGACGTGGTACTCGATCTCCTGCACGCCGGCCCCGGTGCCGTAGCGCGGGTTGTAGACGAAGCAGCCGATCAGGCGGTCCGGATATTTCTTCGTCATCTCGACCGTGTAGCGCATGTATTCGCGGATCGCCTCGCGGCCATGCAGGTCTTTGTCAGTCCACGTGTAAATGGTGTTGCCCTGCGGCGGCTGGATGAAGGCCTTGTCGACGCGGCGCGGCTTGCCGTTGACCCAGTAGGGGCCGTCCATCATTTTGATCAGGCGTTCGCCGGTAAACGGCTCGCCGTCGTGGCGCCACGCCATGTCCACCACTTCGGTGGGGTAGCAACTCATGTCGATGATCATGCACTTCTCCTCACGTGATGGCGGGGAGAACATTTTGCTTGAGAGGGCCGTAGGTCCCGGTACAGGCCGGTGGGACTGGTTGCGCTCAGACTCAAGGAAATGTCCTCAAGTGAGCAATCTCCTGCAGACTGATCCGGCATTGCGCCGGTGCTGCTGACCGCTTCTACCCACGATTCGCTTTATAGCGGATGGCAATTCGGGTGTCAAGGAAAGCATGGAAATGGAAAGCATGAAAAGCATGAAAAGGCGCGAAAGAAGGCCGCTGCCGGGGATGATGCTTCCACGCAGCATCAATTACACCCACGCTCCCATGTCCAGAGCCAGCGTAATCAATCGGCGATGATCTCGTTCAATCCCTCGATGATCTGATCGAGTTGCTCGGCCGTTGCACGGCCCAGCTTGGCGCCGATGCGTTCGACCGAGAGCGTCCGGATCTGGCTGATCTTCACCCAGGAGCGCTTTGGCATTTTGGGCGCGGCAAGTTCGAGGGTGAGCGGAAAGCCGGCGCGCGGTTCCTGGCTGGTCAGTGCCACGGCGATGACGGTGCCGGAACGTTCGTTAAATACGTCGTGACTGAGCACCAGCACCGGACGCAGACCGGCCTGTTCCCGGTCGCGCACCGGATTGAGGTCGGCCCAGCGGATTTCGCCCCTCAGTATGCGGGCCAAGACTTCAAGTCCTCGCCCAGGCCTTCATCGGCCAATGCGCTCTCGTGGGCCGGATCGAGCTTGGCGCATTCAGCCGCCAGACGATTGCGGCCCATGCGTTCCAGTTTTTCGCTGATGGCTTGCTGCAACGCGCGGCTGCGATTGGGAAAGACGCTGCGCGCGACCAGCCCGTCCAGCTGGTGCAGCGTGCCGCTGTCCAGGGTGATGGCGATTTTGACTGTGCTCATGGAAGAATGTAAAACTGGTGTCGGTATGATGATTTATCATACCCAATTTCATATCCTCTCGTCAATGTTTGAATGCCACAAGAAAAGCATGGAAATGGACTGCGCGCTTGCTTTGTCCGGGCAAGGTGGTTACAGTCAATCCACGGGATGAGTGCCGCGGGTGGCGCTTTCCAACCTTGTGCTCCCTGAGGAGATTGTCATGTTCTGGTCCGGAATCAAAGTGATGGGTATCGCGCTTGTGCTGCTCGCCGGCAACGTCGGCGCACAGGAAAAAATCCGCTTCTCGCTCGACTGGCGCATCGAAGGCCCGGTGGCAATGTTTTTCCACGCGGAGCAGAAAGGCTATTTCAAGCAGGAAGGCCTTGACGTCGCGCTCGACGTCGGCACCGGCTCGGCCGCGTCGATTGCGCGCGTCGCCACCGGCGCTTACGACATGTCGTTTGGCGACCTCTCGGCGCTGATCGAGTATTACGCCAACTCTCCCAACCCGCAGCGCATGCAGGCGGTGTACATGGTGCACGAGCAGGCGCCGGGCGCGATCTTCACTTTGAAGAAGACCGGCATCAAAAAGGCATCCGACCTGGCCGGCAAAAAACTCGGCGGCCCAAGCTTCGACGCCGTGCGCAAAATGCTGCCGCTGGTGGCGAAGGCCAATGGCTTTGATGCCAAGTCGGTGCAGTTGGTGAGCATGGAGCCGGCCCTGCGCGAGACCATGCTGGTCAAGGGCGATGTGGATGCCATTACCGGCTTTTACTACACGCAGTTGCTCACGCTCAATGCGCGTGGCATCAAGACCGAAGACCTGCAGTGGTTCAAGTATGCCGACATGGGGCTGGCGAATCTTTATGGCAATGCCATCATCGCCAGCGAGAAAATGATTGCCGAGCGCCCCAAAGCCATTGCCGGTTTTTTGCGCGCGCTCAACCGTTCGATCAAGGATGTGCTGGCCGACCCGGACGGCACGATAACGTCGGTCAAAAAACGTGAGCCGCTGCTTGATGAAAAGCTTGAACTGCAGCGTCTCAAATTGTTTCTCGAGTTCGTCTCGACACCCAACGCCAAGTCCGATGGCATCGGCTCGATCCGCAAGACCAAGCTCGAAAATCAAGTTGATGATGTAGTGAGTGCGTTCGGGTTGAAGAACAAGCCGAGTGCCGACCTGCTGTTCAATTCCAGCTTTCTGCCCGCCAAGGGCGACCGGCGGATTTAATGTTCAACTGACCATGCCATGGAAACTGTTGGTGGATGCGGGGTTCAGGCAGCATAGTGCCGTATACCCGCATCCACCAAGGGTTTTAAGCTGACCGCTTCTGGCGGTTGAAGGATTCATGGCGCACGCACCACACCCTTAAGCCCGGCGCGCGCAGCGCGCTTGACCAGCGCCGTATCAAAGGTGGCAAACGCTTCACCCTCGGGAGTTTGCAACGCATGCAAGGCATCGGCGAAATCCATGCCTGCCTCGAATGCATCAAGCACCCGCTCCGTCAAAGCTGGCGACAGCGGTGCTACTTGCTCCAGGCCCAGCAATTGGCGAAACAATTGCGCAATCAGCGCGGTGTCCATGCCATAGGCGGCGCGCAGCACCCATTCGCACTCCATCAGCACGCTCGGCGCGATGCTGCATGATTCCTTCTTCAGCAGTTTCTTCGCCTGTGCGGTTTGGCGCGGATCGTCACCCGTGATCAAACGCACCACCACATTGGTGTCGAGCGCAGCCATCAGCGATGCTTGCTGCGCGCAGCAGACCCGGCAGCACGGTCCCCGGCCTTGCGCGCTTCGCGGGCGACCGCCGCATCCATCTCGGCGAGCGTCTTCGGGCGTCCGCGATGGTTCGACAGCGGGTTCGCCAGCGCATGCATGGCGGCGAGGCCTTGATCCAATGATTGCCCGCCGGTGTGCCGCACCGTGCGCAGCAGCACGCCCTGCGGCGTGTCTTCCGCGACCAGCCGCGTGCCCGGCAGCCATTGACGCCGGGTGCGTATCTCTTTGGGAATGATGACCTGGCCCTTGCTGGACATCAAGGTGGTTTGCATGGCAGACAGGAGGAGATGAGAATTGGTAAGATTCACATCTTACTTTAATCGCAAGACGAACTCAGGCGTGTGCCAAGCGTGTGCCAAGCGCGTGCCAATAGCGTGCAACAGCGTGCCAAGCGCGTGCCAATAGCGTGCAACAGCGTGCCAACAGTGTGCCAACCGCGCATGCCGGCATGAACTCCGCCGGCCGCCCAACGCATCTGCGCGGCATGGATCGGGTTTTGAAATAGCCGCCGGGATTTTCTGATCCATTGAACGCGCGAGCGCGTTGCAGGCAACACCGTGGGCCTTCCGGCAATTTACCCGCAGAAAAATAACAACCATCCCGAAAACCGTTGGTGGATGCCGGTTTCAGAGGCAAGCCCTCCGGGAGCCGCTCTGGCAGCGCCTGAGCGCGGCATTGGCGGTTACAAAAGCGGGCTTGGTTCCGGAGGCCGTTTACCAACGGGATTGCGAGCTGCTGTGATGCGGTCTCTCAACCACCCACATGCATCTGAAAGCGCGCCCCGTCCGAGAACAGGCACTCCCCGGTGCCTTGCGTGACGCTGTTCATGCGGTAGTTGCAGCGCACATAGGTGCCGCGCGGGCCGGATGCATTGGCGACACCGGAATGCGCCGTGCCCGTGGTGGTGCGCGTGGCTTCGCCGCTCAGTGTGTCGCCGCCGTAGGGAATCGTGAACACGCCCTTGCCATCCTGCGGGCTGGTGACGCTGCCGGCAATGATGCCGTTGCGCGCAGCGATGTCATTCGAGGGGTAGAGGCGTGCGGTGAACACCACCGGGCCGGGCGGCGCAGCAATCACCACCGGGTAGGGTGCTGAGGTGGGGGCCGAGATGGGCGTGATGGCGCCCGGCGGGTAGACGCGGCCATCGGGGTGAACCGGTACGACATAGCATGCCGTCAGCAGCGGCGCGGCCAACAGCGCGGCGAGCACGTGACGGGCGGGTTGCTTGGCGAATGCATTCATGATGAGTCTCCAGTGGGATGCGGGCACATGCCCGCGACGCCACTATCGATCTCAGATGAAGCGATGCCAAGCACGGCGCGTGACGTTGCATTGCGCATGCATGGTGGTATCGCGCAGCGCTACTGCGTGCGCTTGCAGGAACTTGCTGCGTTGCGAGGTGGCGTTGTTGTACGCGCTGCAATCCCGGTCGTACCAAGTGCCTCGTTGGCAGATCGGCAGCTTACGCGCCGCCACGAAAGCAGGAATAGCCCCAGGGCGTGAGCTTCATCGGCAGGTGGTAATGCTGGCGCGTGTCGGCAATGGCGAAACGGTAGCTCACCACGTCGATGAAGGGCAGGGCGGGCAGGGCGACGCCGGCGGCGCGGTAGTAATCGGCGGCGTGAAAGACCGCGTCGAAATAACCTGCCTGCATGGCATCGCTCATCAACACAGCGTCGTCGAGCACGCCCTTGGCATTGATGATGCCATCACACAAAAGTTTGCGGACAGCGCCGGCCGCGAACACCTCCACGCGCATGCCGCTGGCCACCAGACCGCGTGACACGTCCACCACGTGGATTGAAATGCCGGCAACCGCTGTACCCGTCATGTCCTGATTCTCCCTTTATTGGCTGCGCCCGCCGCCGGTTGCGGGACGGTGAATTCCCAGTGTTCGTGTGTGAACTGTTCGCGCAAAAATTCGATAAACACGCGCGCGCGCGTCGGCAGATAGCGCGGTGAAGGATACACCGCATGGATATCCTGCGAGGCGAGCGCGTAATGCCCGAGCAGCACAGCCACCGATTTTTGTGCCAGGTCGTCGCGCACCACGTAACGCGGCAGAATCGCCACCCCCATATGCGCCAGCACTGCGGCGCGGATGGTGGACAGGTTGTTGGCGCGCAGGCTGCCGCTGATCGCGACCTGGTGCGCGCGCTGGCGCGTGTCGTTAAAGCGCCAGACATCGTCGCCCTGCACGCTGCTGTACACCAGACAGTTGTGTTGCCTGAGGTCGTCCGGTCGCTGCGGTTTGGCGTGGTGTTTCAGGTATCGCGGCGTCGCCACCAGCACCCAGGGGTTGTCGCCCAGACGGCGCGCGCCGAGGGAGGAATCGGCCAGCTTGCCAAGCCGGATGGCGACATCCAGGTTCTGCGCCAGCAAATCGACATAGCGGTCGTCGAAAGAAAGATCAATGCGGATTTCCGGATAGCGTTGCGCGAATTCCAGCGCCATCGGCGCGATGATCTGCCGCCCGAACGCGACCGAAGAGCCGACCCGCAGGCGCCCTTCGGCGCGCGATTGCCACAGGGTGGCGAGGCTGTCGGCTGATTCGATCTCTTCGTGGATGCGCTTGCATTTGTCGTAATAGGCCGCGCCGATGCCGGTCACCGTCAGCTTGCGCGTGGTGCGGTTGAGCAGCCGCGCATTAAGGTGGCGCTCCAGTCCGGCGATGTGTTTGCTCACGGTCGGCTGCGTCAGCCCGAGGCCGGTGGCCGCCCGCGAAAAACTGCCGGTCTCGACCACCCGCGTGAATACCGCCATGCCAGTCAGTTTGTCCATGTCGGCACCTCCGGTCTGCAGGGGGGAAGTCGATGGGATGCATTCATTCCATTTTGGCATGAATGTTATTCGCCGTGCGGTCTGGCGCGATGCGCTGCGAAAACGCACACTGCACGCCTCACCTCATTTCCGGATTGCGGAGACCGTCATGCCCAAAATGCGCGCCATTGAAGCAGCCGTCCTGGTACTCGAAAAAGAAGGCATTACCCAGGCCTTCGGTGTGCCGGGTGCGGCGATCAACCCGCTCTACGCGGCGCTGAAGAAGCACGGCGGCATCGCCCACGTGCTGGCGCGCCATGTCGAGGGTGCAGCGCACATGGCCGAGGGTTACACCCGTGCCCGCGCCGGCAACATCGGCGTCTGCATCGGCACCTCGGGGCCGGCCGGCACCGACATGATCACCGGCCTGTATTCGGCGCAGGCCGATTCGATCCCGATCCTGTGCATCACCGGCCAGGCGCCGCGCGCGCGGCTCTACAAGGAAGATTTTCAGGCGGTCGACATCGAGTCGATTTCCAAACCGGTCACCAAATGGTCGGTGCTGGTGCGCGAACCAGCGCTGGTGCCGCGCGTGTTCCAGCAGGCGTTTCACGTGATGCGCTCGGGCCGGCCCGGACCGGTGCTGATCGACCTGCCATTCGATGTGCAGATGGCCGAGATCGAATTCGATACCGACACCTACGCGCCGCTGCCGGCGTATAAACCGGTGGCCACGCGCGCGCAGATTGAAAAGGCGCTGACCATGCTGAACGCAGCCGAACGCCCGCTGATCGTGGCCGGCGGCGGCATCGTCAACGCCGACGCTTGCGCGGAACTGGTCACCTTCGCCGAACTCACCGGCGTGCCGGTGATCCCGACCCTGATGGCGTGGGGTGCAATTCCCGACGACCACCCCCTGATGGCCGGCATGTGCGGCCTGCAGACTTCGCATCGATATGGCAACGCCACCATGCTCGCTTCCGACTTCGTGCTCGGCATCGGCAACCGCTGGGCCAATCGCCATACCGGTTCGGTCGAGGTCTATACCAAGGGGCGCAGCTTCGTCCATGTCGACATCGAACCGACCCAGATCGGCCGCGTGTTCAGCCCCGATTACGGCATCGTCTCCGACGCCGGTGCCGCGCTCAAACTCTTCATCGAGGTGGCACGCGGGATGAAGGCGGCCGGCACCTTGAAGGACCGCGCCGCCTGGGCCGGCGAATGCCGCGAACGCAAGGGCACGTTGCTGCGCAAGACCAATTTCGACAACGTCCCGATGAAGCCGCAGCGCGTCTACCAGTGCATGAACAACGCGTTCGGCGAAGACGCCTGCTACGTCAGCACCATCGGCCTGTCGCAAATCGCGGCCGCACAGTTCCTGCACGTCTACAAGCCGCGCCACTGGATCAACTGCGGGCAAGCGGGGCCGCTGGGCTGGACCATTCCCGCCGCGCTCGGTGTGGTGGCAGCGGATCCGACCCGCAAAGTGGTGGCGCTGTCGGGCGACTACGACTTCCAGTTCATGATCGAGGAACTCGCGGTCGGTGCGCAGTTCAATCTGCCTTACATCCACATCGTTGTCAACAACTCGTATCTCGGCCTGATCCGCCAGGCGCAGCGCGGTTTCGAGATGGACTATTGCGTACAACTCGCGTTCGACAACGTCAATGCGCCGGAGTTGAACGGCTACGGCGTCGACCACGTCGCGGTGGCCGAGGGCTTGGGCTGCAAGGCGCTCCGGGTGCACAAACAGGAGGAGATCGCCCCGGCGATCGAGCAGGCCAAGCGCTGGATGGGCGAGCATCGCGTGCCGGTAGTGATCGAAATCATGCTCGAACGCGTCACCAATATCGCGATGGGCACCGAGATCGATAACGTGGTCGAGTTCGAGGAATTGGCGTTGTCGTCAACCGATGCGCCCACCGCCGTCGTTGCCATGCTGGACTGACAAGAGGACGCACCATGCCCAAATTTGCCGCCAATCTCACCATGCTGTTCAACGAAACCGGCTTTGTCGAGCGCTTCGCTGCCGCGCGCGCGGCCGGCTTTGACGGCGTCGAGTATTTGTTTCCCTACGATTTTCCCAAACAGCAATTGGCCGATGAACTCGGCAAGCACCGTCTCACCCAGGTGCTGCACAACCTGCCGGCCGGCAACTGGGCCGGCGGCGAGCGCGGCATCGCCTGCCATCCGGATCGCGTTGGTGAATTTCAGGAAGGCGTGGGCCGTGCAATCGACTATGCCATCACGCTTGGGTGTACGCAAATCAACTGCCTCGTCGGCATCGCGCCCAAGGATGTGACGCGCGAGCGCGCCGAAGCCGTGCTGGTCGACAACCTGCGTTTTGCCGCGTCGAAGTTGAAAGACGCGGGCATCCGCCTGCTGATCGAGCCGATCAACACCTTCGACATTCCCGGCTTTGTTGTATCCACCACTGCGCAAGGCCTCGACATCATTGCGAAGGCCGGGTCGGACAACCTGTTCCTGCAATACGACATTTATCACATGCAGCGCATGGAAGGCGAACTTGCCGCCACACTGAAAAAACATCTTGCATCGATAGCGCATGTGCAGCTGGCCGACAACCCGGGACGCAATGAGCCGGGTACCGGCGAAATCAATTACCGGTTTTTGTTCCGGTGGCTCGATGCCATCGGCTACGATGGCTGGATCGGCTGCGAATACAAACCCAAAACCACCACCGAGGCGGGCCTTTCCTGGATCGCGGTTCACCGGGACACTCCCTGAACCAACACTGCAAAGGACATTGCACATGGCAAACATCGGATTCATCGGGCTGGGCATCATGGGTGCGCCGATGGCGCTCAACCTGCAGAAGGGCGGACACGCGATATTCGCCCACGCGCGCCGCGCGCTGCCGGCCGAGCTGGCGGCGGGTGGCGCGACCGCCTGCGCCAACGGCGCCGAAGTGGCGCGCCGGGCCGACATCGTCATCATCATGGTGCCGGACACGCCGCACGTGGAGGAGGTGCTGTTCAGCGGGAACGGTGTCGCTGCCGGTCTCTCGTCCGGCAAGCTGGTGATCGACATGAGCTCGATCTCGCCGCTCGCGACCAAGGGCTTCGCGCAAAAGATCAACGCCCTGGGCTGCGACTACCTCGATGCGCCGGTATCCGGTGGTGAAGTCGGCGCCAAGGCGGCGTCGCTGACCATCATGGCGGGCGGCCCACAGGCCGCGTTTGAGCGCGCCAAGCCGCTGTTCGAGCTGATGGGCAAGAACATCACCCTGGTCGGCGGCAACGGCGACGGCCAGACCACCAAGGTGGCCAACCAGATCATCGTCGCGCTCAACATCCAGGCGGTGGCTGAGGCCCTGCTGTTTGCCTCGAAGGCGGGGGCCGACCCGGCCAAGGTGCGCCAGGCCCTGATGGGCGGCTTCGCCTCGTCACGCATTCTCGAAGTGCACGGCGAGCGCATGATCAAGCGCACCTTCAATCCGGGCTTTCGCATCGAGCTGCACCAGAAGGACCTCAACCTCGCGCTGCAAGGTGCGAAGGAACTTGGCGTGGCCCTGCCCAACACCGCCACCGCGCAGCAATTGATGAGTGCCTGCGCGGCCAACGGCATGGCGGGGCTGGACCATTCGGCGCTGTGCCGCGCGGTGGAACTGCTGTCCCATCACGACATCGCCATAGTCTGAACATCACCACCCGGAAAGTGCTGGTGGGAGCTATTCTTCGGCGCATCAGGCTTGAAATCAGCCTGCACCAAGGGTTTCAGGCCGATGGCGGTGTGAAGTTTTCGAAAAAATCGAGCAGCACCCGGGTTGACAGTTCGGCGTCCTCCGCCGTCATGGTCTCGTCGGGATGGTGGCTGATGCCGTTGTTGCCGCAGCGCACGAACAGCATCGCCGTCGGGCACACCGCCGGGAACACCATCGCGTCGTGGCCCGCGCCGGACGGCAGATGGCGCACCGGCACGCCTTGCGCCGCGACGGCGCGCGCGAATTGTGCCTGCAGGGCGGCGTCGCAGGGGGCGGCGTCGGCTTCGTAAAATGTTGTCAAGTCCATCCGTACATCGCGCCGCGCGGCGATGGCGGAAAACTGCGCGCGCAGGCTCGCGACCGCGCGCCGGCGCGCGGTGTCGTCGCCGGAACGCACGTCGATGGTGAAGCTCACATCCTGCGGGATCACGTTGACCGCGCCGGGTTTGGCCTCGATCACGCCGACCGTGCCGACCAGCCCGCCCTCATCCTTGTGTTCGGTGCAATAGCGCTCGACGTACAACACCATCTCGCTCGCCGCCGCCAGCGCGTCGCGGCGCTGGCCCATCGGCACCGTGCCGGCATGGCCGGCCAGCCCGGTGATCGTGGCGCGCAGGCGCGTGGCGCCGGCGATGGCGGTGACCACGCCGACCGCGAGGCCGGCGTTGAGCAGCACCGGTCCCTGTTCGATGTGCGATTCGACGAAGGCGGCGACGTTTTTGCCGC